>CAYJEC010000171.1:0-4493 GCA_964369025.1 uncultured Ideonella sp.
CACGCTCGGTGATCTGCTCGCCCAACCACATCAGGAACATGGTGCCGGCCACCAGGCTGAACACCGCGGTGACACGGAAGCCCAAACCGGGGTCGATCACCAGGCCTTGCGAGCCCTCCAAGGCCAGCGCGATGCCCAGCGACTGAAACACGGCCAGCAGCAGCGTGCCATATCGGGTGTACTGCGTGATCTTGCGGCGGCCGGATTCACCCTCCTTCTTCAGGGCCTCCAGGCTCGGCACCACGTAGCTCATGAGCTGCATGATGATCGATGCCGAGATGTAGGGCATGATCCCGAGCGCGAATACCGTGAAGCGAGACAGCGCACCACCCGAGAACATGTTGAACAGGTTCAGGATGCCGCCCTGCTGACCCTGGAACAGGGCCTGCAGCTGCTGCGGGTTGATACCCGGCACGGGAATGTGTGCGCCGATGCGGTAGACCACCAGCGCCAGCAACAGGAAGATCAGCCGGCGCCGAAGGTCGCCGAACTTTCCCGTCTTGGCCAGCTGATTGGGTGAGGTTGCCACGAGCGTGGGTATCCTTGCAGTCCGTCGTCAGGCCGCGATCAGGCCAGAACGCCGCCAGCGGCTTCGATGGCAGCCTTCGCACCGGCGGTAGCGCCGATGCCCTTCAGGCTGACCTTCGCGCTCAGCTCGCCCGTCTTGATGACCTTGACGTGCTTGACCAGCTCGCCCACCAGACCAGCCTTCTTCAGGGTCAGCAGATCAACCTCGTCTGCACCCAGAAGTTGCAATTCCTGCAAGGTGATCTCTGCGTTGTACTTCAGCTGATGAGACTTGAAACCACGCTTGGGCAGGCGGCGCTGCAGCGGCATCTGGCCGCCTTCGAAGCCGACCTTGTGGTACCCGCCAGCGCGGGACTTTTGGCCCTTGTGTCCGCGGCCGGCGGTCTTGCCCAGGCCCGAGCCGATACCACGGCCGACACGGCGCTTGGCATGCTTGGAGCCGACGGAAGGCTTGATCGTGTTGAGTTGCATGTTCGTTCCTCGATTCACAGGCGTTTACAACACCTGGACCAGGTAGGAGATCTTGTTGATCATGCCGCGCACCGCAGGGGTGTCTTCCAGCACTCGCTCGCTGTTGACCTTGCGCAGGCCCAGCCCACGCACGGTGTCGCGATGCGCCTGCTTGCAGCCGATCGGGCTCTTCACGAGCTTGACCTTCAGGGTCTTTTGGGGATCCGTCATCGAAGTTCTCCTGCGCAATTTCAGTTGAAGATTTCTTCAACCGTCTTGCCGCGCTTGGCGGCCACCTGGGCCGGCGTGGTCGAGCGCTTCAGCGCGTCCAGCGTGGCACGCACCATGTTGTAAGGGTTGGTCGAACCGTGGCTCTTGGCCACGATGTCGGTCACGCCCATCACCTCGAAGACGGCACGCATCGGGCCGCCGGCAATGATGCCGGTACCAGCCGGAGCCGGGGCCATCAGCACCTTGGCAGCACCATGCTCGCCTTCCACCTTGTGGTGGATGGTGCCATTGCGGAGGCTGACCTTGACCATGTTGCGGCGAGCCGCTTCCATGGCCTTCTGCACCGACACGGGCACTTCCTTGGCCTTGCCCTTGCCCATGCCGATCCGGCCATCGCCATCACCGACCACTGTCAGCGCTGCGAAGCTCAGTGTGCGGCCACCCTTGACCACCTTGGTGACGCGATTGACCGCGATCATCTTTTCCTTCAGGCCGTCGTCGTTGCCTTCGGTCTGAGCGCGGGGTTGAAACTTTGCCATGTTGTGATTCCTTCGACGCGGCGGTCAGAACTGCAGGCCGGCTTCGCGAGCCGCTTCGGCCAGGGCCTTGACCCGGCCGTGGTACGCAAAACCTGCGCGGTCGAATGCCACCTTCTCGACACCGGCCGCCTTCGCCTTCTCGGCGATTCGTTTGCCGACCAGGGCAGCCGCAGCGGCGCTGCCGCCGTTGCCGCTCAGGGTGCTGCGCAGGTCCTTCTCGGCCGTCGAGGCCGATGCCAGCACGCGCCCACCATCTTCGGAGATGACGCTGGCGTAGATGTGCAGGTTCGAGCGGAAGACCGTCAGACGGGCGACGCCTTGCTTGGCGATGCGTTCGCGCGTTTGGCGCGCACGACGCAGACGCTGTTCCTTCTTGTTCAGCATGGTGTCGCTCCTTACTTCTTCTTGGTCTCTTTGAGAACCACGCGCTCATCGGAGTAGCGGATGCCCTTGCCCTTGTAGGGCTCGGGCGGCCGGATCGCGCGAACTTCAGCGGCGAGCTGCCCCACCACCTGGCGGTCGGCACCCTTGATGAGAATCTCGGTGGGTGTCGCGGTGGTCACTGTGATGCCGGCAGGCATCTCCTTGACGACCGGGTGCGAGAACCCGATTTGCAGGTTCAGCTTCTGACCCTGGGCCTGGGCACGAAAGCCCACGCCGACCAGGTTCAGCTTCTTCTCGAAACCCTTGCTGACGCCGTTGACCATGTTGGCCACCAGGGCGCGCATCGTGCCGCTCATGGAATCGGCTTCCGCCGAGTCATTGGCAGGCGCAAACTGGAGCGAACCAGCTTCGTTCTTGACGACGACGAGGGCGTTTGCAGCACGCACCAGCGTACCGTTGCTGCCCTTGACCGTGATCTGGTCGTTCGCGATCTTCACATCCACGCCTTGCGGGACGGTGATCGGCATTTTTCCAACGCGGGACATTGCTCGACTCCTTCCCTTAGGCCACGTAACACAACACTTCGCCACCAACCCCGGCGGCACGCGCCTTGCGGTCGGTCATCACCCCCTTGGGGGTGGTGACGATGGCGACGCCCAGGCCGTTCATGACTTGCGGGATCGCGTCACGGCCACGGTAGATGCGCAGGCCAGGGCGGCTTACGCGTTCGATGCGCTCGATCACCGGACGGCCGGCGTAGTACTTCAGCGCGATTTCGAGTTCGTTCTTGCCGCTGTCACCCTTGAGGGCGAAGGCGTCGATGTAGCCCTCGTCCTTCAGCACTTGCGCGATTGCGACCTTGATCTTAGACGCCGGCATGGTCACCGAGGTCTTCTCGACGGCCTGTGCGTTGCGGATGCGGGTCAGCATGTCGGCGATAGGATCACTCATGCTCATGGTGTTATCTCCTGTTCGCCTCGATTACCAGCTGGCCTTGATCACGCCAGGAATATCGCCCTTGAAGGCGAGCTCGCGGATCTTGTTTCGGGCCAGACCGAACTTGCGGAACGTGCCGCGGGGACGACCGGTGAGTTCGCAGCGGTTGCGAAGACGGGTCGGGTTGGCATTGCGCGGCAGCTTCTGCAGCTCCAGGCGGGCGGCATAGCGCTCTTCGTCGGACTTCTTGGAGTCGTCGATGATCGCCTTCAGCTCGGCATGCTTCTTCGCATACTTGGCCACCAGCTTCTCGCGCTTCTCTTCACGCTGAATGAGGGAAAGTTTAGCCACGTGTCACCTCAGTTCTTGAACGGGAAGCGGAAGGCGGCGAGCAGTGCCTTGCACTCGTCGTCGGTCTTCGCGGTCGTTGTGAAGGAAATGTTCATGCCACGGATCGCGTCGATCTTGTCGTACTCGATTTCCGGGAAGATGATCTGTTCCTTGACGCCGATGTTGTAGTTGCCGCGGCCGTCGAACGAGCGACCCGAGATGCCACGGAAATCGCGCACACGGGGCAGCGCCACGGTGACAAAGCGATCCAGGAACTCGAACATCCGCGCACCGCGCAGGGTCACCATGCAGCCGATGGGCACGCCGTCACGGATCTTGAAACCTGCGATGGCCTTCTTCGATTTGGTGACCACCGGCTTCTGGCCTGCGATCTTGGTCAGGTCGCCGACGGCGTGATCCATGACCTTCTTGTCGGCCACGGCTTCGCTGACGCCCATATTCAGCGTGATCTTGGTCAGGCGAGGCACTTCCATCGACGACTTGTAGCCAAACTTGGCGACCATGTCGGGGACGACCTTTTCCTGGTAATAGGCCTGCAGGCGGGCAACGACTGCAGCTTGTTGCTGTTGACTCATGTACCCGCTCCTCAGGCCTTGATCTCGTCGCCGGTGGACTTGAACACGCGGACCCGCTTGCCATCGGCACCGGTCTTGATGCCCACGCGGTCGCCCTTGCCGGCGGCCGCATTCCAGATGGCGACATTCGATTGGTGGATCGGCATCGTCTTGTCGATCACGCCGCCGGTGGTGCCCTTCATCGGGTTCGGCTTGACGTGCTTCTTCACGACATTGACGCCATCGACCACGATGTGGTCGTCGTCAACGCGCAGCGACACCGTGCCGCGCTTGCCTTTGTCGCGGCCAGTCAGCACCACGACCTGATCACCCTTGCGAATCTTGTTCATCGCGATTCCTTTACTCGAGGCCCGTGCGTCAGAGCACTTCGGGCGCCAGCGACACGATCTTCATGAAGCGCTCGGTGCGCAGTTCGCGCGTCACGGGGCCGAAGATGCGGGTGCCGATCGGCTCCAGCTTCGCATTCAGCAGCACGGCGGCATTGCCGTCGAACTTGATC
>CAYJEC010000171.1:4503-6902 GCA_964369025.1 uncultured Ideonella sp.
GCGGCTTCCTTGATCGACACCTTGATGATGTCGCCAATGCCCGCATACCGGCGCTTGGAACCACCCAGCACCTTGATGCACATGACGGACTTCGCGCCCGTGTTGTCAGCGACATCAAGTCGCGTTTGCATTTGGATCATTTGTGTCCCCAACTTGTCCCGGCAGCCTTACCCGAGGGCAAGCAGGCCGGTCAGTCTTGGGCCCGTCACCCGCTACCCTGGCATTTGCCTGGGCACCGGCTGTTTGGGCGGATCCGGAAGCCGTCTCGCACGAATGCACGAGCCGAATTCCGGCGAAGCTGTCGATTATGGGTGAATACCTGGCCGCGTGTCAAGCGGCGGCACACACATTCGGATACTGGATCAGGCCCGAGTCTCCAGCGCCTGGCGAAGCATGGTGTCGGCATCGCTCACCTCGAACTTGCCCGGCGCTTCGACATTCAGGGTCTTGACCACGCCGTCCACGACGAGCATCGAGTAACGCTGCGAGCGAAGTCCCATGCCGCCAGCGGTCAGGTCCAGTGTCAACCCGGTTGCCTTGGTGAAATCGGCGCTTCCGTCGGCCATCATGCGAACCTTGCCTCCCGTCTTCTGGTCGCGGCCCCACGCGCCCATCACAAACGCATCATTGACCGACACGCACCAGATCTCATCGACACCTGCCGCCTTGAGGGCCGCCGCCTTCTCGACGTAGCCCGGCACATGCTTGGCCGAGCAGGTCGGCGTGTAAGCACCGGGCAGCGCAAACAAGGCAACGGTCTTGCCAGCGGTCAACTGGCCGATATCGAACGCGTTCGGCCCCAGGGAGCAGCCTTCGCCCTCGACCTCGATGAATTCCTTCAGGCTGCCAGCGGGCAGTTTGTCTCCGACCTTGATCATTCGTCACTCCTAGATGGATGGTTCCGGCCCGCAATGAGAAACGGCCGGACGCCAGTATTCCAGCGTTCCGACCGTTGGGTACCGCGGTTGGGGACAAGACCCCTGCGCGGCACGGGCTCGTGGGTTCAGACCAGGCGGGCCTTCTCGACCAGGCGGGTCACGACCCAGTTCTTGGTCTTGGAGATCGGGCGCGATTCGGCGATCTCAACCGTGTCACCCATGTGGTACTCGCCCTTTTCGTCATGCGCGTGGTACTTGCGCGAGCGCGCCACGATCTTGCCGTACAGCTCGTGCTTGACACGCCGCTCGACCAGGACGGTGACCGTCTTGGCGCGCTTGTCGCTGACCACTTTGCCGACCAGGGTGCGGGTGTTGGTCGTCGCTTCTTGAGCTTGCGTCATTTCGCGGCTCCCTTCTTCTTCTCGGCCAGGATGGTCTTGGCACGCGCGATGTCGCGGCGGGTGTTGCCCAGCTGAGTATGGTTGCTCAGTTGCTGGGTGCCCTTTTGCATGCGCAGGCCGAAGTGCGCCTTCAGGAGGTCACCGACTTCCTTTTCCAGCGCGGCCACGTCCTTGGCTCGCAGTTCAGATGCTTTCATGGTGCTTTCCTTGATCAGGCGCCAAGCTGGCGGGCCACGAAGGTGCAACGCAACGGCAGCTTGGCAGCCGCCAACGTGAACGCTTCGCGAGCAAGCGCTTCGGGAACGCCGTTGATCTCGTAGAGCACCTTGCCCGGCTGAATCTCAGCCACGTAGTACTCCGGGTTGCCCTTACCGTTGCCCATCCGGACTTCGGCCGGCTTTTGCGAGATCGGCTTGTCCGGGAAGATGCGGATGAAGATGCGGCCGCCGCGCTTGATGTGGCGCGAAATGGCGCGGCGCGCAGCTTCGATCTGGCGCGCCGTCAGGCGGCCACGCTCGGTGGCCTTGAGGCCGAAGTCGCCGAACGACACGTTGGCGCCACGCGTGGCGACCCCGGTGTTGCGGCCCTTTTGTTCCTTGCGGAATTTGCGACGTGCTGGTTGCAGCATGCTTATTCTCCTTTGCCTTCGCCACCAGGGGTGGGCGCAGCGACCTTTCGCACGCGCTTCACCGCCGGAGCGGCCGGGGCTGCAGCACCACCAGCCTCGGCCGGCTTGTCGGTTGCCAGGCGCGGCGCGGCAGCGCGGTCACCACCAGGACGGCCACGGCCGGTCGGCGCACCCGGACGGGTGTTGCGACGCGGGCGACGGTCTTCTTCCTGGCCTTCGGGCTTGGCCACCGGCGTTTCGCCAGCACCCAGGCGGTCGCCACGGTAGACCCAGACCTTGACGCCGATGACGCCGTAGGTGGTCTTGGCTTCCGAGAAGCCGTAGTCGATGTCGGCCTTCAGGGTGTGCAGCGGCACGCGACCTTCGCGGTACCACTCCGTGCGGGCGATCTCGATGCCGTTCAGGCGGCCTGCAGACATGATCTTGATGCCCTGGGCACCCAGGCGCATCGCGTTCTGCATCGCACGCTTCATGGCGCGGCGGAACATGATG
>CAYJEC010000172.1:0-6899 GCA_964369025.1 uncultured Ideonella sp.
ACCACCTGGGTGTGGTTCCACTTGGTCGGCTTCCAGGCCGTCACGCTGTGGCAGGCGTAGCAGTTCGTCGTCCCCACCGGCATATGGGTGCCGGGCTTGCCAGGTGCGGTGCTGCCGTTGTGGCAGCTGGCGCAGTTGGTGCTCTGGTTGAACTTGCTGTGGTCGACGTTGGCGTTGCCCCAGGAGGCTGTGGTGTGGCAGTTCTCGCAGGTAGTGACGCCGGCGTGGGTGCTGTCGGCAGGCTTGCCGCGGGCAGCCAGGTAGCTGCCGGTGTGGCAGGTGGCGCATTGCGTGCTGGTCGTGAAGTTGGCGTGGTACCTCCCCGGATCCCAGCTGCTGAAACCGGCCTTGTGGCAGGCGTCACAGCTGGCATTGGCGGAGTTCGGCAACTGTGCGTAGGGGATGTGGTTGCCTGGCTTGCCATCCGCTGGCGGGAAGCTGCCGGTGTGGCAGGCCGCGCACTGCGCCGTGACGCGCACCTGGGTGTGGTTCCATTTCGTCGGCTTCCACGAGCTGACGCCATGGCAGGCGTAGCAGTTGGCAGAGCCCACCGGCATGTGGGTGGCGGGCTTGCCAGGTGCCGCATTGCCGTTGTGGCAGCTGGCGCAGTTGGTGGTCTGGTTGAAGCTGGCATGGTCCACCTGCGCACCACCCCAACCACTGGTGTTGTGGCAGTTCTCGCAGTTGGTGACGCCGGCATGGGTGCTGTCGGCCGGCTTGCCGCGAGCGGCCAGGAAGTTGCCGGTGTGGCACGTCGCGCACTGGGTGCTGGTGGTGAAGTTGCTGTGGAAGCGGCCGGTGCCCCAGGTCGAGTAACCTGCCTTGTGGCACGCGTCGCAATTGGCGTTCGTGCTCACGGCCACCTGGGCGTAGGGAATGTGGTTGCCGGGCTTGCCATCGGCAGGCGGGAACGCACCGCTGTGGCAGGCCGAACACTGCGCGGTGACCACCACCTGGGTGTGGTTCCATCGCGTGGACTTCCAACTGAAGGTGCTGTGGCAGGCCGCGCAGTTGGTGGAACCCACCGGCATGTGGGTGGCCGGCTTGCCAGTGGCTTGGCTGCCGTTGTGGCAGTTGGCGCAGGAGGTGCTCTGGTCGAAGCCACTGTGGTCGAAGCCCGTGGCCGGCGTCCAGCCGTTCGAGGTGTGGCAGGTATCGCAACTGGCCGTGGTGGCCATGTGGTCGCGCGTCTTGCCGGCTGCGATGCTGCCGTTGTGGCAGCTCTGGCACGTGCCTGGCGAGACGGTGGCGTGGCTGAAGCGCGCCCCGGTGAAGCGGCGGGTGTCGTGGCAGGAGTCGCAACTGGCCTGGGTGGGAACGTGCTGGGCCGGCATCACCGTGTTGTTGCGGGCCAGCCGGGCGCCACCGCTGTGGCAACTGGCGCAATCCTTCGGCGTGCCCTTGAAGACGCCGTTCACGTGGCAGGATTCGCAGCGCTCATTGGTGTGGGCACCGGTCAAAGGGTAGCCGGTGGACACGTGGTCGAAAGCTTTCGGCGCCGCCGCACCCGAGGTCGCCTGGGCGAAGGCAGGCAGCGAGACCATCAGCGCGAGCAACAGGCCCAGGGCCATGCTCCACAGCACCGAGCCGGTGACGACGAGCGAGCGCTTCATGGCGTGACTCCAGGGGTGGCTGTGCCGCCCGTGCCAGGGCGGCGCGCGCGCAGGGTTTTCCAATCGTTGACGACATGGCAGGTGTCGCAGCGTGGGCCGAAACCACCGTCGTGCGCGTCGTCGCTGCGGTGGCAGGCGATGCACTCGCGGCCTACCGGTGCGATGGCCTTGCCGGTCGGGGCGGGCTGTCGGTGACAGGCGGCGCAGGAGGCACGAGCGTGGCCGCCCTCCAGCGGGTAGCGGGCCTGCCTGGCGTGGTCGTAGCGAACCAGGGCCCAGGCGCGTTGGTTGTGGCAACTCTCGCAGGCTGTGCCGAGTGCGTCCTTGTGCTTGTCGTCCTTGCGATGGCAACCGACGCAATCGCGTGCCGCATCCCGATAACGCGGCGTGGCATGGCAGGCGCTGCACTTCAACGGCAGGTGTGAGCCCACCAGGGGAAAACGGGCACGGGCGTGGTCGAAGCGCGGCGTGTCACGCCAGCGCACATCGGTGTGGCAAGACTCGCAACGCTCGCCGAGTTGCGCCTCGTGCTTGTCGTCCTTTTTGTGGCAGCCGATGCAGTCGCGCGGCGTGTCCCGGTAGTGTTTCAGGTCGGCATGGCAGGATTTGCACGTCACCGCCTGCACCGCGTGACCGCCTCGCAGCGCGAAGCGGGTCACTTCGTGGTCAAAGCGGGGGATCTTCCAGGTTTTCTCGCCGTGGCAGGCACCGCAGCCTTCGCCCAGATTGCGCTCATGCTTGTCGTCGGCGCGGTGGCAACCGATGCAGGTGCTGGGCGCGTCCCGGTAGTTGGTGGTCTTGTGGCAGGCCTTGCAGTCGCCATCAACATGCTTGCCCAAGAGCGGGAAGCGGCTGCGGTCGTGGTCGAAGCGGCCCGTTTCCTTCCAATTCGACTCCTGGTGGCAGGCCTGACATTCGGCGCCGAGGCTGCCCTTGTGCTTGTCGTCCTTCTTGTGGCAGGCCAAACAATCGTTGCCTAGCTTGTCGCGGTAGAGCGCATTCGGCTGGGTGCCGGTGTGGCAGTTGTCGCACTTCACCGCGCGGTGCTTGCCGCGCAGCAGGTACCGTGTCTCGGTGTCATGGTTGAAGCTGATGCCGCGCCAGGATTTGGCGTCGTGACAGCTCTCGCACTTGTCGCCGTAGCGTCCCTTGTGGCCCTTGTCCCGGTCGTCCGCGCGGTGGCAGCCAACGCAGGTCTCGGGCGCATCCGCATAGGGTTGGTTGGCGCGGTGACAGTCGCGGCACTTGACATCGACGTGCTTGCCCTTCAGCACGAATTTGGTGGTGTCGTGGTCGAACTTCGCTTCGGTCCAGCGGTTCTCGGTGTGGCAGTCGGCACATTTGGCTCCGAGCGAGCCCTTGTGAACGTCGTCCTTGCGGTGGCAGGCGTTGCATTCTTGCGGCGTCTCGGCCCAGCGTTTGCCCCCGGTGTGGCACTTGGCACAGTCCAGCGGAGCGTGGGCGCCCTGCAGCACCCAGTCTGTCTGCTTGTGGTCGAAGCTCTTCTTGTCCAGCGGGGCGATCTGCACATCACGCCCCTTGTGGTCGGTGTGGCAAGAACGGCAGGCCTGCGGCTTCTGCCGGCCATGAAAGCCTGCCCGAGTCTTGATGTCCTGCCCGACCTCCTTGTGGCATTCGGTGCAGCGGCCGTCCTGCGCGGCGCGGTCGAATCGCACGTGGCAACTCGCACACTGCTCCTCCGCCTTCACGTGGCCGCGGATCACGGGGCCAGGCGCCAGCGCGGATTCCAGCCCCTGGGCGTGCAGGTGCGGTGCCACGAGCAGCAGCAGGCTGAGCAGGAGGAGCCGCCATGCCATTGGGTCAGTAGGCGTGCACCGCCACCACATGGGCGACCGCGCACAGAACCATCACGTAGACGAACGGCAGGTGCAGCACATGCCACAACCCGAACAACCGTTCCCAGGCGGCCAACTGCGTCACCTTCAGGGTCTGGCGCAGATGCTCGTCGACCTGCGCGCGCCACTTCCTGCGGATCTTGTTGCTCTGCGATCGGCCTAGTTTCTTCGGTGAGGCCGCAAGCGACTGGTCGATCAGTCGGCGCAGGTCGCGCCGGGCCGCGATTGCCGCGATGCCGCTGCGAACGGCCTGCCGCCAGACGGTGGCGCTGCCTGTGGCAGGTGCCAGCGCACGTTGTTCGAACTCGAAGAGGCGTTGCCGCACCTGTGGGGCCAGGGCGAACGCCATCGCAAGTCGCTCGTGGGTGCTGTCGAGCGTTGCGCGCAGTTCGCCCAGATCGGCACGCTGGCCATCCAGCCCCCGGTGCACGTGCACATAGAGGTACCGCCCGATGAGCCCACTGCCGGCCACCACGCCCATCGAAATCAGCGCCACGGCCGCATTCAGTGAGCCGAAGGTGAAGTTGCAGTGGACCAGGATCAGCCAGGGCCCAGCCACGCCCAAGGTCATGTGGAAGACGAACCAATGGCGTGTGGCGCCCATGGATCGCATCCAGCGCACCCGTTTGCGCAACGGGTACAGAAACAGCGCCACCATGATCACGCCACCTGTCACGCCCAGCCAGTAGCCGGCGTCAGAGCCGGCGTCAATCTGCGCGGTGCGTCCCACCCACCAGGCGGAAACCACTGCCAGCAGAGCGACGAGCCACGGCCACCAGGCACGGCTGGACGCTGCCGGGCGCTGCCGAGCGGCGGGGCGCTGCCGTGGCTGGCTACGCGGAGGCATGGCGGTCGGGGCGGGGGTTGACACGGTGGGGCGGCGCGAGGATATGTAAATGTGCAATATGCACATGCACGCCGAGTTTACCGAATCTCGCTTGGCCGTTTCTTAAGGGAGGCTGCGCAGAAGTGACGATCTGTATCGCGCAGCCCGCCAGCAGCCGGTTCGCTCCGCTGATCTACCATCAGCCCATGCCAGAGAAGCCGTTCAAGATCCCCGAGTCGGTGTTGGTGGTGATCCACACGCCGGGCTGGGACGTCCTGCTGATCGAGCGTGCCGATGCGGCGGGTTTCTGGCAGAGCGTCACCGGATCCAAAGACTCACCCGACGAAACGCTGGAAACCACCTGCCGGCGCGAGGTGGCGGAGGAAACTGGCATTTCTATCGGCGGCGGTGCCGTGCCCTTGAGTGCGCTGCGGGACTGGAACCTGGCAAATCGTTACGAGATCTACCCGCGCTGGCGGCACCGCTACCCACCCGGGGTGACGCACAACACCGAGCATGTGTTCGGCCTCACCGTGCCAGCAGGCACCCCCGTGACGCTCGCCCCGCGCGAGCACCTGGCGCATGCCTGGCTGCCCTGGCGCGAGGCGGCCGACCGCTGTTTTTCACCCTCCAACGCCGAGGCCATCCTGATGCTCCCGCGCTTCCTTCCTGCACCATGAAGACCCGCGGTCCCCGGCCCTCGGCCTTCGCGCCGTCGACCGCCTACACCAGCAGTGTGCTGCGCGTGGCCACATACAACATCCACAAGGGTGTCCGCGGCCTGGGTCTGCGCAAGCGGCTGGAGATCCACAACCTGGGCCTGGGCATCGAAGCACTTGACGCCGACATCGTGTTCCTGCAGGAGGTGCTGCTCTTCCACGCCCGTGACGCGCGCCGGTTCGACCGCACCTGGCTGGGCTGGCCCGACGAAGGCCAGGCCGAGTTCCTGGCGCCGCCGGGCTACGAATCGGCCTACCGCACCAACGCCGTCACCCGCCACGGCGAGCATGGCAACGCACTGCTGTCGCGCTGGCCGATCGGCGACATCGGCCACCACGATGTGTCGGATCACCGCTTCGAGCAGCGCGGCCTGCTGCATGTGCCGGTCGTTTGGCAGAACATGAAGCTGCACACGGTGGTGGCGCACTTCGGCCTCATCCACTCCAGCCGGGTGCGGCAGGTGCAGCGCCTGGCGGAGTTCATCGCGGCAGAGGTGCCGGCCGGCGAGCCGCTGCTCGTGGCCGGCGACTTCAACGACTGGGGCGAACGACTGGACGCACCCATGCAGGCGCTTGGCCTCACACGTGCCATCGCCCCGGCGGGGCAGCCGGGCGCGCGCGTCACCTTCCCGTCGCGCGTGCCGGTGTTCGCGCTGGACCGGGTCTATATGCGCGGCTTCAAGTGCCGCTCGACCATGGTGCCGCGAGGCAACGCCTGGGCCCGGATGTCCGACCACCTGCCCCTGGTGGTGGAGTTGGAGCCTGAGTGATTCCCATAGGCTCGAGCGCCCACCCAGCTGCCTGGTACGGTCAGTCGCAGCCCAGTTTCCTCGGCGGCAACGAGGCCAGGCTGCTGCGAGGGGGCGACGAGCTGTTCCCGGCCTTGATCGCCGCCATCGACGCCGCGTTGCACGAAGTCTGGCTGGCCACCTACATCTTTCACGACGACGAAGCGGCGCACCGCGTTGCACTGTGCCTGGTGCGGGCCGCCCGCCGCGGCGTCAGGGTCCGCCTGGTGGTCGACGGCTTCGGTTCGCACAAGGCGATGCCCCACCTGCAGCGCTGGCTGGCCGGCAGCGGGGTCTCGATGGCGGTGTTCCGCCCGCTGGAGCGCTGGTGGAACTGGCTGCAACCTGGCCAGTTGAGGCGCTTGCACCAGAAGCTTTGCGTGGTCGACGGAACACAAGGATTCGTCGGCGGCATCAACATCATCGACGACCGCAACGACCTGAACCACGGCTTCGGTGACACGCCGCGCCTGGACTTCGCGGTGGCGCTGCGCGGCCCGGTGGTCGCGCCCATTGAGCAGACTGTTCGCGCGATGTGGACACGAGCTGCCTTCGGCCACGACTGGCGGGCCGAGGTGATGGCCCTGGCCCGCAGCACCGAGCCGCTGGCCAATGCCCGGCGCCTGCTGGGGCGCCTGCGCATCCTGCCGGCAACGTTGCCACCGGATGACGACATGCTCCCCGTGCGCGCTGCATTCCTGGTGCGCGACAACCTGCGTCAGCGCCGTGCCATCGAGCGGGCCTACATCGAGGCCATCCGCGGGTCGACCAAGCGAATAGACCTCATCTGCCCCTATTTCTACCCGGGCCGCTCGTTCCGCCGTGCTCTGGTCAAGGCGGCACGCCGCGGCGTGCGCGTGCGCCTGCTGCTGCAGGGCAAGGTGGACTACCGCTTTGCCGGCCTGGCCGCGCGGGTGCTGTACGACGAATTGTTGGCCGAGGGTGTGCAGATCCACGAGTACCAGGTGGCCTTCCTGCACGCCAAGGCCGCCGTCGTGGACGCCGACTGGTCCACACTGGGCAGCTCGAACATCGACCCGCTGTCGCTGCTGCTGAACCTGGAGGCCAACATCGTGATCCGCGACGAAACCTTCGCC
>CAYJEC010000173.1:0-6888 GCA_964369025.1 uncultured Ideonella sp.
GACAGCAGGTGCGGCAGCCGCTCGGCAACCTTCAGGTCGTCGATGAAGCCGCGTTGCGCGGTGCTCAGGCGGTCGGTGTGCTGCACGTCGAGCACGCCGAACACGTTGAAGCCGTCGGTACCCAGATCCCCGAAGCCGGCAGCGATCGACGCGGTGGACTTGCCGGCGCCGCCTTCCACCGAGGTGCCGCCATAGACGTTCAACTCGACGCCACGGAAGTCGCTGCGGGTGATGAAGTTGATGACGCCCCCGATGGCGTCGGTGCCGTACAGCGCCGAGGCACCGTCCAGCAGCACCTCGACGCGTTGGATGGCCGCCGCCGGGATGTTGTTCAGGTCGACGCCGGCGTCGTCGCCGGGCGACGCGAAATTGGCCATGCGCCGGCCGTTCAGCAGCACCAGCGTGGAGGAGGTGCCGATGCCACGCAGGTTGGCCGAGTTGAAGCCCTTCTGGTCGTAGCCGCCGATGTTGATGCTGGCGCCATCGGTCAGCCCGTTGGAGTTGGCCGTGATCTTGGCGACGATTTCGGCCGCGGTGGTGATGCCCGCCTTCACGATGTCTTCGCGGGTGATCACCTGCACCGGCAAGGCCTCTTCGCCGTCGATGCGCTTGATGCGCGAGCCGGTGACCTCCACGCGTGGAGCCTGCACCACCGGCGTCACCGCCGGCTCGGTCTGGGCCAGCGCCGGTGGCGCGCTGGCCAGCGCCAGCAGCGCGGCCAATGCCATGGGGGTCAGCTGTGAGGGGTGGGTGGCAAGGCGTCGGCGCATGAAAACTCTCGGTTGGTGTGGGGTGGCGGTCTCGGTGCAGTCTAGAAACCCTGGGCCGGTTCGCCAACGCGGCTTTCAGAATTCGTCGCGGTGGCGCAACTTTCGTGCATCTTCCCGCTCGAACTTTTCGCCTGCCTGACCCGTCCATCCCACGTTCTTGGTGGGAAACCCTGTTCTTGAGTGCCAAGATAGCGGCGGGAGTCCAACAAATCACCTCGAAATGACATCACGCCTGAAGCACCTCTGCCTTTCACTCGCCCTGTGTGGCGCCGCGCTCTCGGCCTTTGCCGCCGAAGAACAGGTCCCCAGCATGACCAAGCGGCTGGGGCAGGCCGCGCTGGAGGTCAAGGTTGGCGAGCCGGCCAAGGGATATGCCGTGGTCATCGGTGGGGCGTTGAAGTCCGACAACGACGAAGTCTGGGGCCGGATGGTCGAGCTCTCGGGTGGCAAGGGCGCGCGCTGGGTGGTCTTCGGCACCGCCTCCGAGGCGCCTGACAAGGCCGGCCGCCGTGCGGCCGAGCTGCTGGAGCGGCGCGGTGCGGTGGCCGAGTCGATGCCGGTGGCGCCGCAGCTCAAGTGGGTCGATCTGGACAAGGCGGTGCGCGACCCGGCGCTGCTCGATCTGGTGCGAAACGCCCAGGGCGTGTTCTTCACCGGCGGCGCGCAGGAGCGCATCGTCGACACCTTCAAGCCGGGCGGCCAAGAGACACCGATGCTCAAGGCCATCTGGGCTGTCTACCGGCGCGGCGGCGTGGTGGCCGGCACCTCGGCCGGGGCGGCCATCATGAGCACCATCATGTTCCGCGACGCGCTGAGCGTCATCAACGTGATGAAGGGCCAGTTGCGCGAGGGCAAGGAGATCGACCACGGCCTGGGCTTCGTCGGCCCGAACCTGTTCGTCGACCAGCACTTCCTCAAGCGCGGCCGCTTTGGCCGCATGATCCCGCTGATGCTGGCCAAGGGCTACAAGCTGGGCCTGGGGGTGGACGAGAACAGCGCCGCCTTCGTGCAGGGCGACATGGTCGAGGTGCTGGGTGGCAAGGGCGCGCTGCTGGTCGACTTGAACGATGTCAAGACCGACCCGGCCGCGGGTGCGCTGAACCTCACCGGCGCGCGCCTGACCTACCTGGACAAGGGCGACCGCTACGACCTCGGCATGCGCCGCATCCAGCCGCACGAGCGCAAGCAGCGGGGCCAGTTCCTGGACCCGAACGCGCCCGGCTACAAGCCCGAGTTCACCAATGATCCCTTCTACATCGACATGCTCGGCGACACCACGCTGGCCAACGCGATGGGTTTCCTGATCGACAGCAACCAGAAGGAAGTCCGCGGCCTGAGCTTCGACCCCAAGGCCCCGGCGGCCGACCCGCTGGCAGACCTGGGGTTTTCCTTCCGGCTGTACAAGGGCAAGGACAGCATGGGCTGGTACTCTGACGAGCAGGGCGCGGACGAATACTCCGTCGCCAACCTGTACCTGGACATCGCGCCGGTGCGCATCAGCCGCCCGCTGTACGCACCCTGGTCGCCCCGCTGACCACCGCCACCCCACCCCCACAGGAGCCGCACTTCACCATGTCACGCCGTCGCCAACTCGTCTCCCTGGCCGCCTGGGCCAGCCTGTCCCTGCTGGCCGCTGCCGGTGCCCACGCCCAGAGCCCGGGCTGGAGCAAGATCCGCGTCGGCGTCGAGGGGGCTTACCCGCCGTTCTCCGAGGTGGGTACCGACGGCAAGCTGAAGGGTTTCGACATCGACATCGCCAACGCCCTGTGCGCCCACCTGAAGGCCGAGTGCGTGCTGGTGCCGCAAGAGTGGGACGGCATGATCCCGGCCCTACAGGCCCGCAAGTTCGACGCCATCGTCGCCTCCATGGCCATCACCGAAGAGCGCAAGAAGGCCGTCAACTTCACCGACAAGTACTACAACACGCCGGCCTGGCTGGTCGGCAAGGTGGGCACGCCGCCGGACCAATCCGCCGCGGCCTGGAAGGGCAAGCGCATCGGCGTGCAGCGCACCACCACCCATGACCGCTACGTGACCCAGTACTTCAAGGGCAGCGAGATCGTGCGCTACGCCAAGCAGGACGAGGTCTTCCTCGATCTCGCCGCCGGCCGCATCGACGCCATGCTGTGCGACTCCATCGCCGCCGACCAGGGCTTCATCAAGAAGCCCATGGGCAAGGGTTTCGCACCCATCGGCCCGGCCATCGACGACCCGGCCATCTTCGGCACCGGCTCGGGCATCGCGGTGCGCAAGGCCGACACCGACCTGCAGAAGAAGCTCAACGAGGCCATCGCCGGCATCCGCGCCAACGGGGCCTACAAGAAGATCCAGGACAAGTACTTCGACTTCGACGTCTACGGCAAGTAGGCTCGGGCGGGGGGAGGCGGATGCTGCTCGGCTATGGCGCCAGCCTGCTGGAGGGCGCGGCGCTGACCCTGGTGGTCGCGATGGCTTCACTGGCCATCGCGCTGGCGCTGGGCCTGCTGGGCGCGATCGCCAAGCTCTCGCGCTTGCGGCTGCTGCGCTGGCCGGCCGAGGCCTACACCACGCTGATCCGCGCGGTGCCTGATCTGGTGATGATGCTCACCGTGTTCTACGGCGGGCAACTGCTGGTGAACCAGCTCGGCGACCACTTCGGCTGGGGCTTCATCGACATCGACCCCTTCATCGCCGGCGTGCTCACCATCGGCTTCATCTTCGGCGCCTACTTCACCGAGGTCTTCCGCGGCGCGGTGCTGGCCGTGCCGCCGGGGCAGCGCGAGGCCGCGCTGGCCTTCGGCATGACCAGCCGGCAGGTGCTCACCCGGGTGGTCGGCCCGCAGATGCTGAGGCACGCGCTGCCCGGCCTCTCCAACAACTGGCTGGTGATGATCAAGAGCACCGCCATCGTCTCGGTGATTGGCCTGTCGGATCTGATGAACCGCGCCTCGCAGGCGGCCGGCGCCACCCGCGAGCCCTTCCTGTTCTACCTCGCGGCCGGCGGCATCTACCTGGCCTTCACCTCGCTGTCCGAGCTGGGTTTTGCCTGGCTTCAGCGCCGCCTGGGCGTGGGCACCCGCCGGGTGCAGATGTAGGCGGCACGCGGTGGATGTCGGCGTCATCATCGATAGCTTGCCGCTCTATGGTCAGGGGGCGCTGGTCACGCTCGCGCTGCTGGTGCTGTCGCTGGGCATCGGCCTGTTGTTCGCGCTGCCGCTGGCCATGCTGCGCAGCCTGCCGTCGCCCTGGGTCTGGCGCCCGATCTGGGCCTACACCTATGTGATCCGCGGCACGCCGATGCTGCTGCAGCTGTTCCTGCTGTACTACGGCCTGGCGCAGTTCGAGGCGGTGCGCGAGAGCGTGTTCTGGCCCTGGCTGCGCTCGGCCTGGTTCTGCTCGGTGGCGGCCTTTGCCATCAACACCTGCGCCTACACCACCGAGATCCTGCATGGGGCCATGCGCTCCCTGCCCGGCGGCGAGATCGAGGCCGCCAAGGCGCTGGGCATGTCGCGCTGGGTGACCTTCCGCCGCATCGTGCTGCCTTCGGCCTTCCGCCGAGCGCTGCCGGCCTATGGCAACGAGGTGGTGCTGATGCTGCACGGCACCTCGCTGGCCAGCGTGGTCACCTTGTACGACCTCACCGGTGCGGCACGCGAGGTGAACTCGCGCTACTACCTGCCGTTCGAGGCCTTCATCACCGCGGGCGTCTGCTACCTGCTGATCACCTTCGTGCTGGTGGCGATGTTCCGCGCCGCCGAGAAGCGCTGGCTGCAACCGCTCACCGCCCGCTCCTGAACCCGTTACCAATCGCCCCATGCGCCAGACCCTGCACACCCTTCCCTCGGCCACCCCCGGCAGCCAGCACACGTTGGCCAGCCTGCACTACGGCACCCCAGGTGCCGGCCCCAAGGTCTACATCCAGGCCTCGCTGCACGCCGACGAGGTGCCCGGCATGTTGGTGGCCCACCACCTGCGCGGCCGCCTGGCCGAGCTGGAGGCGCAGGGCTGCTTCACCGGCGAGGTGGTGCTGGTGCCGGCGGCCAACCCCATCGGCCTGGCGCAGCGGGTGCTGCACGGCCACCAGGGCCGCTTCGATCTGGCCAGCGGCGAGAACTTCAACCGCCAGTTCACTGACCTGACCGAGAAGGTGGCCGCCCGGGTGCAGGGCCGCCTCGGCAGCGATGCCGCTGCCAACGTGGCCCTGGTGCGCGTGGCGCTGGGCGAGGCCATCGCCGAGATGCCCGGCACCACCCCGCTGCAAGCCCTGCGCCGGCTGCTGATGGGCCTGGCGGCGGATGCCGATGTGGTGCTGGATCTGCATTGCGACGGCCAGGCCGTGCTGCACTTCTACACCACCCCCGCCACCTGGCCGCAGGCCGGCGAGCTGCTGGCGCGCTGCCTGGGTGCCGAGGCCGTGCTGCTGGCCGAGCGCTCGGGCGGCGACCCGTTCGACGAGGCCTGCTCGATGCTCTGGCCCGATCTGGCCCGGCGCCTGGGCCCGGCGCACCCGCTGCCCCCCGCCTGCCTGGCCGCCACCATCGAGCTGCGCGGCGAGGCCGATGTCACGCACCCGCTGGCCCGCCGCGATGCCGAGGCCATCGTGCTCTACCTGCATGCCCGCGGCGTGATCCATCTGCCGGCTGCGCCCGAGCTGCCGCCGCTGCGCTGCGAGGCCACGCCGCTGGCCGGCTCGATCCCGATCGATGCGCCACACGGTGGCGTGCTGGTGTTCCACCGCGAGCCCGGTGATTGGGTGAAGCGCGGTGACCTGATCGCCGACCTCATCGACCCGATCCAAGGCGAGGTGACCCCGCTCACCAGCCCGGTGGACGGCCACTTCTTCGCCCGCGACCTGCGCCGCTTTGCCACTGCCGGCATGCCCATCGGCAAGGTGGCCGGGCGCCAGGCGCTGCGGCAGGGCTCGCTGCTGTCGGCATGATCTCGCCATGACCGATTCCCCATCCCGCCTCGGCCTCACGGTCGACAACCTGCACAAACGCTTCGGCGAGCGCGAGGTGCTGCGCGGCGTGTCGCTGCAGGCCCGGCCCGGTGATGTGGTGGCCATCGTCGGCTCCAGCGGATCGGGCAAGAGCACGCTGCTGCGCTGCCTCAATTTGCTGGAGCAGCCGCACGAGGGCAGCTTCAGCCTGGGTGGCGAGGCGCTGGAGTTGCGGCGCGACAGCGACGGCAGCCTCACGGCGGCCAACGCCGGCCAGCTGCGCCGCTGGCGCGCGAGGCTGGCGTTCGTCTTCCAGAGCTTCAACCTCTGGCAGCACCGCACCGCGCTGGAGAACATCACCGAGGCGCCTATCCACGTGCTGGGCCAGCCGCCGGTGCAGGCCCGCGAGCGGGCGCGCGAGCTGCTGGCGCGCGTGGGCCTCGCGCACCGCGAGGCGATGTACCCGGCGCAGATGTCCGGCGGCGAGCAGCAGCGCGTGGCCATTGCCCGTGCCCTGGCGGTGGACCCGGAGGTGATGCTCTTCGACGAACCCACCTCGGCGCTGGACCCCGAGCTGGTGGGCGAGGTGCTGAAGGTGATGCGTGCGCTGGCCGACGAGGGCCGCACCATGCTCGTCGTCACCCACGAGATGGAGTTTGCCCGCGAGGTGGCCAGCCAGGCGATCTTTCTGCACCAGGGCTTGATCGAGGAGCAGGGCCTGCCGCGCGAGGTGCTGGTGACGCCGCGCAGCGAACGCCTGCGGCAATTCCTGTCGGGAGGCCTCAAGTGATGAAGCGAATCCTTGCATGCGTGGGCGCCATTGCCCTGACATCGGCGGTGCTGGCCGCGGCGCCTGACATCCAACTCAACGTGCAGTGGCGCTGGGTGCCGCTCACGGCGGCGGCGCCCACGGGCACCGGCTCGGTCAGCTGGGGCACTGCGCTGCCAGCCACCGGCGCCGTGGTGACGCGCAGCGCACCCGTCGCCGAGCCGGTGGTGCAGCGCATCCAGGCCCGCAACGGCGACGAGGCCCGGGTGGGGCTGACGAAGGCCCGAGAAGACACCACGCTCGACTGGGTCTGGACGGCCCAGGGCCAGGGCCTGCAGACGCGCACCCGTTGGCGCCCGGCGCAGCAATCGCTCTGGGTACGGCCCGAGTGGCCGGGCGGCAACGCCTCTGTGCGCCTGGCCTAGCGGATC
>CAYJEC010000174.1:0-6870 GCA_964369025.1 uncultured Ideonella sp.
GCCCCACAGATCCCGGCCGCGCGGCCGCAGGGCAGTATCCCGACATTGAAGATGCCCACCGCCCAGGGCTGGGCCGCCGGGCAATTGCCCGCGGCGGCACCCGGCCTGAAAGTCAACGCCTTCGCGGCTGGGCTGAAGCACCCGCGCTGGATCCAGGTGCTGCCCAACGGCGACGTGACGGTGGCAGAGGCCTTGCAGTCAGGCGGCCAGCCCCGCTCGCTGTTCGACCACGCGATGGTGGCCACGATGCGCCGCGCTGCGGCCCTGGGTGTGAGCCCCAACCGCATCACGCTGCTGCGCGACGCGGACGGCGACGGCGTGGCCGAGCAGCGCCACACTCTGCTGGAGAACCTGAAGCAACCCTTCGGCATGGCGCTGCTCGGCGACACGTTCTACGTGGGCAACACCGACGGCGTGGTGGCCTTTCCGTACACGGCGGGCACCACGACCATCGCCGTGCCGGGCCGCCAACTG
Source organism: uncultured Ideonella sp. (assembly GCA_964369025.1). GTDB lineage: Bacteria > Pseudomonadota > Gammaproteobacteria > Burkholderiales > Burkholderiaceae_C > Ideonella. Next base: position 475 of record CAYJEC010000174.1, read on the forward strand.
GCCACGTTCAAACCCGGCGGCCACTGGACACGCAGCCTGCTGCCCAGCCCGGACGGGCGCCGGCTGTACGTCGGCGTGGGTTCGCTCAGCAACATCGGCGAGCATGGCTTGCAGGCCGAGGAAGGCCGAGCCTGCATCTATGAACTCGATCTGGCAACGGCCCAGATCCGCACCTTCGCTGCCGGCCTGCGCAACCCGGTGGGCCTGGCCTGGGAACCGGTGACCGGCCGTTTGTGGACCGTTGTCAACGAGCGCGACGGCCTGGGCGACGAAACACCACCCGACTACCTGACCTCGGTGACCGACGGCGGCTTCTACGGCTGGCCCTATTGCTACTGGGGCCAGACGGTGGACGAGCGCGTGCCGCAGGACGTAGCCCGGGTGGCCAGCGCACTGACGCCCGACTACGCGCTGGGCGGGCACACCGCCTCGCTGGGCCTGTGCTGGATGCCGGCCGGCACACTGCCTGGGTTCGACACCGGCGGCATGGTCATCGGCCAGCACGGCTCGTGGAACCGCAGCAGGCTCAGCGGCTACCGGGTCGTGTTCGTGCCGTTCGCCGGCGGTCGGCCGTCGGGCGAACCACGTGAGCTCCTGTCGGGGTTTCTGGCGCCCGACGAATCCGTGTCCTTCGGCCGCCCGGTGGGGGTGGCTATCGGGCCAGACCAGAAATCGCTGCTGGTGGCCGACGACGTGGGCGATGTGGTCTGGCGGGTGACCGGCGCCTTGATGACCACGCTGTGAGCCCGGCGTGACAAACCTGCCTCGCGGCCGCTGCCCCGGAGTTCAGTGCCGGTGACCGTCGCCGTGCGGCGCGCCCCTCGCATCTGTCGGAATCGAATGCCCGGTTGATCCGCGCGGGCTCAGCACCAGGGCCCGGCCGTTCAGCGCGCGCTGGCTGGCTGGCAGCATGCTCGCGAAGGCGTCGATCGCCATGACGACCTTGCCACCCACCATCGTCAACAGGACGCGATTGCGGCCGAGCTCTTCGTCCGGCACCGTCATGAAATCGCGGTCCAGAACGATCAGGTCCGCGAATTTGCCGACCTCGATGGAACCGACCACCTCGTCGAGCCGCAGCTGGTGGGCGGAGTTCATCGTGATGGCCCGCAGCACGTCGGTGCGCGACAGCCCGGGATCGGCGTTGATCGGCCCTTCGAAGATGGGCGCGAAGCTCGCCGCGCTGTGCGGGTTGGCCGGGTCGCCCGAGCGGGTGACACCGATCTTCAGCGCCAGGAAGGTGTCGAAGGGATCGATGGGCCAGTCGCTGCCGTGGACGACGCGCGCCCCGGCCAGGCGAAGGCTACCCGACGGTTCCATCCGGGCAAAGCGGTCGGCGCCCAGGTGGTTCTCGGTGTCGCCGATCGAGTACGGCGCCCGCTGCGCCCACTGGAACGACATGGTCGCCATCACGTCCAGCGCCGCGAAGCGCGGGTAGTCGGCCACGGCCACGGTCTCGTCGTGCGCGATGGCGAACCGCACATCGGCCGATGGCCGCTGGAGGCGCAGGTACTCGACTGCGTCGAGCGTCTCGCGCACGGCACGGTCGCCGGTGGCGTGCAAGTGCATGTCGAGCCCGGTGTCGGCTGCCTCGACCATCAACGGCTTCAGCACGGCGGGCGGGTAGTAGACCGTGCCCACGTTGGTGCCGGCCACCCAGTTCGGCGCGGCATCGGTGCCGGCGTTGCGCAGGTAGGGTGTCAGCAGCGCGCCGGTGTCCGCCGGGGCGTTGACCACACCGTCCATGAACACCTTGACGACGCGTGCGTTCAAGCCCGGGGCGACAGCGGGTGCGCCCTGGTCGATCGTGCCGGCCAATGCCTTGGCGGCCGCGATCGTCTGCTTCGGGCTGGAGGCTGCGTCCTCGGCCGCCAAGGTGATCGCGAAGTTCGCCCGGGCGGTGAGCTCGCCCGATTGCTGGAGCGCCTTGAAGACCTGGCCATGCACCTCGCCCGCTGCGGCGTCCATGAAGCTGGTGATGCCCTGTTCACGCATCGCGGCAAGCGCCGCGCGCCCCTGCTTGAGCAGGTCGGCCTCGGTGTCAGGCGGTATCGCAGCCTTGACCTCGAAGCCCGCCGCGTCTTCGCAGATGCCGGACGGCGTACCACTGCCGTCGCGCAGGTACTTGCCGCCTGCGGGGTCGGGCGTCGCCGCGGTGACCCCCGCCAGGGCGAAGGCACGCGAGTTGGCCAACACGCTGTGGAAATCACTGGAGGTCACCGCGATCGGGCGCTGGGTGTCCAGGCCATCGAGCAGCGCCTTCGTGGGATCGCCGTCGATGCTCGACGTGGTCTGCCGGTCCCAGTTGACCGCCTCGAGCCAGGCGTCCGGCTCCTGCGCAGACGAGGCGTCGAGGCAGGCCTGCAGCTTGCCGGCCAACTGGGCGTGCGACAACGGCGCGTAGGCCAGGTCGCACAGAAGCAAGGCCCGCCCGCCGGCCAGCGAGTGCAGATGGGCGTCGACAAAACCGGGCATCAGCATCCGGCCACCCAGGTCGACCACCTTGGTTGCCGGGCCGATCCAGGCCTGCACGCCTACATCGCTGCCGACATAGACGATCTTGCCCTCGCGCACCGCCAGCGCCTGATGCGTCGAGCCCCTGTCGTCCATGGTGACCACCTGGCCGTGAATAAGTGCCGTGTCGGCCGGCGCTTCGCCGCCATCGCCGCAACCCACCACCACGATCAACGCCACGGTCACTGCCGCCGCCGCCGCTGACATCCTTCTCCAGAACATACCCGCCTCCAGACCCAACTTGATGCAGGTCAGGATAGCCAGCGGCGGCCGATGCGGCCCCCTGCAGATGCAGAGGGCGGTGCCTACCGCCGCCCGCGCGGCGCCGGGTCCAGCGCGCTGCTCAGCTCGATCTTGTTGCGCACGCCCAGCTGCACGTAGACGCTGCGCAGGTAGGTTCGCACGGTGGCCGGGCTCAGCCCCAGCAACCGGGCGATCTCCTTGTACGACTGTCCCTGCGCATAGAGCATCGCCACGCTGCGCTCTCGCGGCGGCAGCCGGGCGGTGCGCCCTCCTCGCTCGAGGGCCAGCGTGACCAGCTCGCCACAGGGTTGCACGGTCAGCTGGTGCGCGCCCAGCGCGACGGCACCCGGCGCACGGGCCACCACCGAGGCCAGGTCGGCAGGCAGCAGCGAGCCGGCCCACGCTGGATGGCGCTCGTGCAGGAGGCTGCCGAGCCGGGCACCGAGGTACAGCAGATTCCCGTGCCTGTCGGCCAGCGCGAAGGCATCGCTGGCCCTTGGGTGAGCGCCCAGCAGCAGCTCACGCACCCGGATGCGCCAGTGGTGCAGGAGGTGCGCGACGAACTCCTTGAATAGCGCGCTTTCACCGTCGTCGAACCCAGGCGACGCCTCGCCGCGGTACAGAGCCACGAAGAACAGCAGCCCACTGCCAGGCAGCTCGACTGTCATCGCCATGGCGTGGTCGAGAGCATGGCGCCGCGAGAAGGCCGACACCTCCGGGTTGGGGTCGTCGTGGCCGCTGAAGCGCTGCACCATGCCCGGGCGGCGCATCGAATCGAGGGCAAAGACGTCGCCCGCGGCAAGCCGGTTCCACTCCTGCGCGAAGGAGGCGCTCAGGCTGATTCGGCCGTGCAACCAGTTGCGGGGCGTGCTGTGTGCGCCGGTGTCCGAGCACTCGCCCCACCACGCCGACCGGAACGGCACCAGCGGCCGCAACGCCAGCAGCGCGTCGTGGATCAGCCGCTCGGGTGGGGCCGATCGGGCGACATCGGTCAGCGCCAGCAGCGCGGCGCTGAAGGACTCCAGCGTTCCGAGATCGAGTTTCAAGTGGACGAGTCCCTCGTGATGCGAAGCGTCAACACAGTGCCCAACGCCAGCGCCGCCAGCGCACAGGGGAACAGCGCGTCGATGCCAGAGGTCTCGATCACCGCGCCGGCGAGCAGCGGCCCCAGAGCAAGCCCCAGCGCGAAGGCCAGGTTGGCGGCGGGCATCAACTTGCCCGTCGGGTCCTGGCCGGCGACGGCAGCAAACACATAGGGGACGCAGAAGTTCCACGCCAGCGACAGCACGCCACAGCCCGCCGCAAAGCCGGCCGGCCCGCGCGCGAACTGCAGCAAGCCCGCCCCGAGCAGGATGCCGCTGTAGCCCAGGACCAGCATGTGCCGGCGCGGCCGGGAACTCCCGATCAGGAACGCCGACGCGGCACCGGCGAGGCCCGCTGCCGTGGCCCAGGCCATCACCCGGGCCACCTGCGCCGGCGCCGCGCCGGCTCCGGCGTACTCGGCAGCGAACGACCACAGCCCACCGACCACGACATTGAACACCATGGCAAACGCCACGGCCAGCAGTGTCATCCGCCAGAGCGCCGAACCGACCAGTGAGCCTGTGTGTGTTTGAGCGCTCTCGGGTGTGCGGGCTCGAGGCAGCCGCCCCGCCGCGACGAAGCCGAGCACACCGAGCCCGGCGCTGATGTGGAACACGCTGTCAAGGCCGCGCCCGCCGCCATCCAGGGCCGAGAGCAAGGCCAGCAAGGCCGCCCCCGAGGCCAGCTGTGCCAGGGTGATCACCGCGTACAGGCGGACCGGGCTGTTGGCGCGCGCAGCCAGACTCATGCCCAGCACCATCAGTGTCCCCGCCCCTGCGCCGGTGAAGGCGCGGGCGGCCACGTACGGTCCGAACGAACCGGATCGGCCCGAAGAAATGAGGCTGCCGAGGATGAACACCGCATAGGCAAACCGTGCGACCTGAGGCGTATGGGCCCGGCCGAGCCAGGCGTACGCCAGAGTGGACGCCAGGCCCATGGCCGCGAGTTCGACGAAGAAGACCACGCCCACCTGCCCGGAGGACCAATGGGCCCACTGCCGCAGATGGGATTCGGCCGCCGGAGCCACGTTCAGCATGACGACGGCGAGCGACGTGGCCAGAACGATGCACGCGACGCCTGCCCCGCCGAGGTCGGCGGGGTCCGTCGTCGTGTGGGGCCAATCGCTCGCCTGCATCTGTGTCCTGCCGCTTTCGGGTGGGGGTGGGTTGCCCGGACTGTATCGGCAGGACAATGCCGCCCTGCCGGCCCGCACTTTCCAGGCCTCTTGTTCGCACCATGCCCACTTACGATCAATTCATCCAACGCCATCCGGCCTACGCCGCCACCAGCGCCATCGACAGCATGCGGGCCTCGGACTACGGCCGCCTCGATGCCAGCCGCCAGACCTACCTCGACTACACCGGGGGTGGGCTGCATGCGGACAGCCAATTGCGAGAGCATGTCCAGATGCTGAGCGAGAACCTGCTTGGCAACCCGCATTCGGTGAACCCGAGTTCGACGGCGACGACGGAACTCGTCGAGCAGGCCCGTGCGGCGGTGCTGGCTTACTTCAATGGCACCGGCGCCTATACCGCCATCTTCACGCCCAATGCGTCTGGGGCGCTCAAGCTGGTCGGCGAGTCCTACCCCTTCGCCCCGGGTGCGCGCTTGCTGCTGACGGCAGACAACCACAACTCGGTCAACGGCATGCGCGAGTTCGCACGAGCCAAGGGCGCCGACCTGGACTATGCGCCGCTGACGCGCCCGGATCTGCGCATCGACATGCCCGCCATGGAGGCACTGCTCACGGCCGGCGAGGGCCACCCACCCAGGCTCCTGGCCTTCCCGGCACAGTCGAACTTCTCCGGCGTCAAGCACCCGCTGTCGTTGATCGACGCGGCCCGCGCCAAGGGCTGGCAGGTGCTGCTGGACGCTGCCGCGTTCGTGCCGACGAACCGGCTGGATCTGCATTTGCACTCGGCCGACTTCGTGGTCATGTCGTTCTACAAGATGTTCGGCTATCCCACCGGCGTGGGCTGCCTGCTCGTGCGCAACGAGGCCTTGCCCTCTTTGCGCCGGCCCTGGTTCGGCGGCGGCACGGTCAACTTCGCCACCGTCCAGGGGCGGATGCACACGCTTTCCGCAGGTGAAGCCGGCTTCGAGGACGGGACGCTCAACTACCTGGGCATCCCGGCGGTGGAGATCGGCCTTCGGCACCTGCAGCGCATCGGGATCGAGACCATCCAGACCCGTGTGCACTGCCTGACCGACTGGCTGATCACGCAGGTGCTGGCGCTGCGCCACGGCAACGGGCGGCCGATGGTGCGTCTCTATGGCCCGGCGAACATGGCGCAGCGCGGCGGCACCGTGACGATGAACTTCTACGACCCCGAGGGCCATCTGGTGGACTACCGCCGGATCGAGGAACTGGCGGCACAGGTCCACATCTCGCTGCGCACTGGTTGCTTCTGCAACCCCGGCGCCGGCGAGACGGCCGAGGGCATCGACGAAAGCGACCTGCGGGCGGGCGTGGCGGATGCCGGCACCCAGATCAACTTGCCGCGCTTCCTGCAGTTCTTGCAGCAAGACAGCGGCAAGAGCGCCGGGGCCATCCGG
>CAYJEC010000175.1:0-6851 GCA_964369025.1 uncultured Ideonella sp.
GGGGTCGTCCTGCGGACGGGCCTCGAGCTTGTAGTCGAGAACCCACCAGGTGTGCGAACCACCGGCCGCCCGTTTGGCCACCAGGCGATCGATGCGAAGCACCTCACCGTCCCAGGCCAGTGGCACCTCGTCGCCAGCCCAGACAAGGCCGGCCCCGCTCCGAAAAGGAGCGAATTCCTCGCTGCCCAGCACCGCACGCGCAGCCTGGCGAGCCAGCGCCAGTTCGGCCGACAGCAGGCCGAACTCGGTGCCCGCCGCAGCGGCCGCGTTGTCGAGCCAGGCGCCTTCGCCCCCAGCCACCGGCCCTTGTGGCCCGGTGGCCCATTGCATCAAGCGGTGAAAGGCCTCGCCGATCAGCGTCGCACGGCTGTCCGCGTTGGCGAGCTCCGCTGCAGGCCACGCAGGCAGCAGGACGGGCGCCTCCAGGCGTGGCGTGGGCCACGCGGTGAGTTCAATCTGCGTGCCGGCTGGCTCGGCGGCCACGGGCGGCGGCGCGGGTTGCCAGGGCTGCGCCAGTGGCGACAGGCGGTCCCACCAGGCTTCCCCCTGCAGCTTCCGGTGCGGCTCGACACACGACAGCACCAATCGTGAACGTGCCCGGGTCATCGCCACATACAGCCCGTTCAGTTCCTCGCGCGCCGACATGTCCAGTTCCTCGTCCTGCAGTGGCTGCAGCGATGGCGCCAGACGAGCCCACTTGCCGACGAAAGCCACCTGGCTCGGGTGCGGGCTGTCCACCGGCCAATCGACCAGCAGCCCGCCGGACTCGGCGCGGCGCGGTTCGGGATCGGTGTCCATGATGAACACCACTTCGGATTCCAGCCCCTTGGCGCCGTGCACAGTGAGCAGGCGCACCGCCGATTCCGAGGCGGCGACGCTGCCGGTCAGGCGGCCGCTCTTGAGCGCCCGCACGAACCGGTAGGGTGTGGTGTAGCGGCCGCCGTCGAGTGCCAGCGTCTGGGCGAGCAGGCTGTTGACCACGGCCTGAGCGTGCTCACGCCGCTCGGGTGCGGCGGCCTGCTGCAGGCGCGCGGCGATGTCGCCCTCGTGCAATATCCGGTCGAGCAGGTCGTGAGGCGGCAAAAGGCGCGCCGACTCGGCCCAGCGAGCCAGCCAGGGCGCGGCGCGATCCAGTGCGCTTGGGCGGTCAGTGGCGGCCTGCAGCGTGGCCCACCAGGTGCCGCGGCCTCGGCTGCGCTGGGCCAGCCACAGCAGATCGTCGTCACCTGCCCCGAACACGGGGCTCTTCAGCGCTTGGGCCAGCGACAGATCGTGGCCGGGCGAACAGAGCACGTCGAGCAAGGCGATCAGGTCACGCGCCTCGGGCTCGTCGGCCAGCTTCAGGTCCTCTGGCCGCACATGGGGGATCTGGCGCTCGCGCAACGCGTCGGACAACTGGGCCAGCACGCTGCGCTTGCGGGCCAGCACCTGGATGTCCTGCGGCCGAAGCACGCCACCGGCCAACAGTTCCGAGATGGCCGCTGCCACATGGCGACACTCCAATGCCGTCTGGCGTTGCTTTTCTTCGTACCGGGGCTCGGTGAGGCTGTCGCGCCAAACCGGTGGTGCATCCGGGTCACGCCGAGCGGCTCGAGGTGGTCGGGGCTCGCGCGGCAACGCCCAAACGCCGTCGCCGGGTGCGGCCACCTCGGTGGTGTGGGGGCGAAAGCCGGCATAGGCGTCGTCCGCCTGTGCCGAGGCGAACACCGCGTTCAACGCCGACAGCACGGCGGGCGCATTGCGCCGCGTGTGATCGCAGGCCAGGCGGCGGCCACCCAGGGCCTCGGCGATGAACGCGCTGGCGGCGGCAAACACACGCGGCTCGGCGCGGCGGAAACGGTAGATGCTCTGCTTGGGGTCGCCAACAATGAAGACCGACAGGGGCGCACGGCCGCTCATGCCGCCACCCGCCCCGGCATAGCTGGCCAACCAGGGCTGCAGGGCATGCCATTGCAACGGGCTGGTGTCCTGGAACTCGTCGATCAGCACATGGCGCAGCCGCGCGTCCAGCCGCTCCTGGATCCAGCCGGCCCATTCGCCCTCGCCGAGCAGTTGCAGCGCGAGTTGCTCGAGATCGGGCATGTCGACCAGGCCGCGCTCGCGCTTCTGCGCGGTGAATTCGGCGATCAGCAGGCGTGACAGCGCGACCATGTGGCCGTGGTCTTCGTGCGCGTCCTGCTGGCGCAGGTCGAGATCCATCGCCTTCAGTTCGCCCGAGAGCTCGGCAAAGCCGGCAGGTGATGGCTTGAGCTTGCGCAGTTCGCCGGCAAGGGTGTGCACGGCAGCCCAGGCCAGGTCGAAAGCGAGCCGTGAGTCTGCCGACGCCAAAGCGTCGACCAGCCGATTGGCAGCCGTGGTGTGATCGGTCTTGTCGACAGCGCCCAGCCGTTGCGCCAGTTCGCTCACCCGCTGTCGCCAGGCAGACGACTGGAGGGGCGCCAGCGCCGGCGCGGGCGGCGGCGGGATGGCACCCGCCAAGGTGCCCGCGGCATCCGCCTGTGCGATCTCGGCACGCCGCTTCCACGCAGCATCCAGCCAGCGGCCGAGGGTGCTGCGGCCGTGCCGTGCCACCAGCGCCTGGTAGCTGGCACGCAGTTCGGCATCGGCGGCCACACGGCGCTGGAAGCGGCGGAACAGTTCTGGGCCGAGTTCGCTCTCGTCCTCCAGCAGGCCCACACCGGGATGCAGGCCGTGCGCCACCAGCACCTCAAGCGGCGCCATGCGCAGCAATTGGGCGAACCAGGCGTGGAAGGTGCGGACCTGAACGGCCCGCCCGCTGTCCAGCAGCCGGGCCTGCAATCGGCCCAGCTTGGCCTGGGCGTACCGGGCTTGCTCGTGCGACATGCCGCGGTCCACCAGTGCCTGCACCCGCTGGCCCTCGGTGGAGCGGTTGTCGGCGAATTCAGCCAGCCACTCGTTCAGGCGCCCCCTCATTTCGCCCGCCGCCTTGCGTGTGAAGGTGATGGCCAGGATGTGCTGCGGCTCGGCGCCATCCAGCAGCGCACGCAGGATGCGCGACACCAGCATCCATGTCTTTCCGGCACCGGCGCAAGCCTCGACGACGATGCTCTGGGCGGGGTCGCAGGCGGCCGCGTAAAAGGCCTCGCGGCCCGCTGGGGCGCCGTCGATCAGGTAAGCCGCGGCCATCAACGAAGCTCCTCGGGGGCCGACCAATGGTCGCGGCGGCACAGGCCACGCGCCTCGCAATGCTCGCAGGTCTCTCCCTCGCCAAGGGCACGCAGCGGTTCGCCTCCGCGCACTCGGCGCAGTTCGATGGCCAGGTTGGCCACCAGTGCGTCAGCCGACTTGGCGACATCTGGGTGCCGCAGCAGCAGCGGCGCCGCCTTGTCATCCAGCGCCAGGTACGCGGCGGCCAGTTCGGCCGGGGGGGGGGCTCCCGGCGCGCCAAGCACCAGTGCGGCATAGAAGGCCAATTGGGTGTCCTCGAACCGGTCGGCCACGGTGCGCTTGAGCTTGTCGACCGCCACGGTCTTGTAATCCAGCAGATCGATGCGGCCGCCATCGTCGCGGTCGAGGCGATCCAGACGCCCCTTGAGCGCCAGGCCGCCCAGCGCAGCCGGTTCGGTACGTTTGTCCTGCTCGCCCTGCCACCAGCGCCAGCCCGCCGCCTCGCGGCCGCGCCACCAGGCGAGATACGGTTCCACCAGGGCCTCGAAGCTGCCCAGGAAGGGCAGCAGATCGCCTTCGGACAGGCCAGTCTCGGCCGACTGCGCCACCGCGCAAGCACTGATGTGCGCTCGATCGTCGTCCAGCGTGGGCGACGCCGCACGCTGGCTGTGGAAACGCATCAGCACCGCATGCAACCAGGTCCCGTAGTCGCGCTTGTCCGGTGGCAGGTCGACCTCCTCGGGTTCGGACAACCCCAGCATCACCCGGCTGAAAAACCGGTAGGGACAGGCCCGCAGCGCCTCGACCGCACTGGCACTCAGGCTTTCTGGCCAGCGGCCAGTGGCCCGCGCCTCCGGCGGAACGATCGGCTGCCGTGACGCAGTGCGGCTCGGCAGGCGGGGGCCGTGTGGCCGCAGATCGCGCCCCGGAGGCAGGGCCGCCCTGAAGCGCTCCAGCAGCGGGCTCGCGCACAGCGGCTCGGCCCCTTCCGCGGTACGACGCAACAGCGTCACGTTAGGCGACCTCAGCACCTGGGCCAGAGCCAGGGCCTCGCGTTCACGCCGCACGGAGGCGTCTGGCAAACCGAGCACCGTAGCAACAGCAGGGCCGAGCAGATCGGGTGCCGGCTCTCCCGCGCCCAGGCTGCGCTCGTCGGCGCCGGGAATCACCACCGCGGCGAAGGGCCGCAGCATGGCTCGTGCCAGCGGTGTGATCACCACACGGGCGTCGGCGGCATGAGGAGGCACGAAGCTGGCATCGGCCAAGGTCTCGTCCGCCCAGTCGGCGTATTCCTCGAGGGTCATCAGGGTCTGCCGCGCCAGGGCCTGCCAATGGGCGGCCTGGCTGTGGGGCGGCTCGCAACGCAGCGTGGCCAGCACGGCGCGTCCTGCAGCGTCGTCGCGCCAACGGGCCGCCTCGCGCTCGTCAGCCAGGCACAGATCAGCGACGCGCTCGCTCCATGTTGACAAAGGAAGCCGCCGATCGCCTGTGAGCGGCGCCAGCCGGGCCTGGGCGGTCAGCCACAGGGCGTCGGCCTTTTGCGCGGCGATGTCACTGACGCGCTCGCCGCGCCAGCGCGACTCGAGCGCCGCCAAGGCAGCCGCTTGCTCGCTGCCGAGCTGATCGTCCTTGAGCCAATTGAGGCGGTCGTCCTGCGACGCACCGTGCCGCGCCGCCCGCAACAAGCCCATCAACCGGGCGGCCGCACGGGTGGTGGACAGGCGCCAACCGGTGTCGTCGGCAGCCGCCACGCCGAAGCGCTCCAGCAGTGCCCGAATGCGCCGCACGGCTTCACGGTCCTGGGCAACGAGGGCAATCGTCCCGTCGGGATGCGCCTGCAGATCGGCCAGGATCTGCGCACAGGCGGCATGTGCTTCTGCCTCCGCATCGGCACAGCGAACTTCGGCTGGGGATTCGAGTTCGACCACTTCACTGAAAGGCGACTCGGCGGGCGGGTCGGCATCAAGCAGGAGGCCCTCGACACCCTGAGCCAGCACCGCATCAGCCAGGGGATCTGCTCCACCCGCACGCAGGACGACCCACGCCGCCGGCTTGAGCGCCAACAGTGGATCGACCTCGCCAACGCCGGTGCTGGCGGCCCACTCGAGCGCCACCCGTGCCAGGGCACGCTCCACCCCGCCCGGGCCGGAACCCTGGGCCAACAGGCCACGCGCTCGCTGCCACCATGCATCACGCAGCGCCGGCGCCTGCGCAGAAGCCGTGAGCCGCAATTCGCCCGCGGTACGGGCGAGCGCCTCGGCGGCTTGGTCGAACGCGCGCGGACCGGCCCCGCCCCAATCGACCCCTGACGCATGCTCCCGCAGCCACTGCGCGGCCTGCAGGCGGTCGATCACAGGATCGACCCCTGGCTGGGCCGCGGCCCGCGGCCCGCATTGCGCGAGCAAGGTGGCGATGGTCTCGACGCGCGGTTGCCAGCCACCTCGGTGAGCCAGGGCACGGCGTGCCGGCACCAGCAGTGCCGAGTACGGGATCAGCCAGATGGCATCGCGCAGATCGATCTGGCGTGCCGCCGCCCAGGCGTGGATCTCGGCCACCACGGCACCCCACCAGGCGGCGTTGCTGGGGCCGCGCGACACACGGCAGACGGTGATCGACGGGGGCAGAGCGGGCATCGGTTCAGTGAGCCGTGACGGGCAGTGGCGGCGCAACGTCGGCGCCAACGCGCCAACAGGCTTTATGTCAGAATCATTGTGCCCGGCCCGCCGGTCTCTGCAGGGGCTTGATTTCCAACATTCGCAGTCGCAACTGCACCTGTCCACCCCCTGCGGCCTGGCCACTGTCGAACCCCTCCCAGCCGCGGCTTCCCCCAAGGATCTTTCATGAGCAGCGAATTGATCAAACACGTCTCCGACGCCTCGTTCGAGGCCGATGTCCTGCAAGCTGACCGGCCCGTACTGGTCGACTACTGGGCCGAGTGGTGCGGCCCGTGCAAGATGATTGCGCCCATCCTCGACGAAACCGCCAAGGAATACGGAGAGCGCCTGCAGATCGCCAAGATGAACGTCGATGACAACCGCGACGTGCCTGCCAAGTTCGGCATTCGCGGCATCCCCACGCTGATGTTGTTCAAGGGCGGCCAGCTTGCCGCCACCAAGGTGGGCGCACTGTCGAAGGCCCAATTGACCGCCTTCCTCGACGGCCATCTATAATCTGCCCTGACGCACCGGTTCGGCGGCCCCCTGGCCCCGTCCCGCTGCCTGCAGAAAAGCTCCAAGCCACGGCGCCCACGGCAATCTTGCCGGGTGGCGCGCCGGATTCCGGCCCACAGCTCCCCGATCCGAACCTTGATTCTTCCCGTGGTGCGCCCCGAGCGCCGGTTGTTGACCGGCCGGAGGGCAAACCAACCCGGCCCCGCCAGTCACTGTGCGCACGCCGTCCACCCCGAGGGTGACCCCCCATGCATCTTTCCGAATTGAAGGCGCTTCACGTTTCCGAGCTCATCACGATGGGCGAGGCGCTGGAGATCGACAACGTCGCCCGCCTGCGCAAGCAGGAGCTGATGTTCGCGATCATGAAGAAGCGCGCCAAGGCCGGCGAGCAGGTGTTCGGCGACGGCGTGCTCGAAGTGCTGCCCGACGGTTTCGGCTTCCTGCGCTCGATCGACGCCAGCTACATGGCGTCGACCGACGACATCTACCTGTCGCCCAGCCAGATCCGCCGCTTCAACCTGCACACCGGCGACATGATCGAGGGCGAGGTCC
>CAYJEC010000176.1:0-6841 GCA_964369025.1 uncultured Ideonella sp.
CTTGCGCGGCACCTCGGCGACGGGCCTGGCGCTGCGCCCGCAGGTGAGGCTGGTCGAGGGCCGGATGTTCCGCCCCGGCAGCAGCGAACTGGTGGCCGGGCGCGCGGTGGCGCGCGGCTTCGAAGGCGTGGCGCTGGGCTCGGTGCTGCGCTTCGGCGGGCGCGACTGGACGGTGGTCGGCCTGCTCGATGCCGGCCGCAGCGGCTTCGATTCCGAACTGTGGGCCGACAGCGACCAGCTGATGCAGGCCTTTCGCCGGCAGTCGTTCAGCACGGGCGTCTTCCGCCTGGCCGACCCGGGATCGTTCGACGCCGTGCAAGCTGCCATCGCCGCCGACCCGCGCCTGCAGGTCGAGGCCAAGCCCGAGGTGCGCTTCTACGAAGAGCAGAGCGAGGCCCTGGCCAAGTTCATCAGCATCCTCGGCACGGTGCTGAGCGTGATCTTCTCGATCGGCGCGATCGTCGGCGCCATGATCACGATGTTTGCCGCAGTGGCCCAGCGCACCGGCGAGATCGGCACATTGCGCGCACTGGGTTTCAGGCGTGGGGCGGTGCTGGTGGCCTTCCTGGCCGAAAGCCTTCTGCTGAGCGTGGTGGGCGGCCTGCTCGGCCTGGCCGGCGCCAGCCTGATGCAGACGGTGAACATCTCCACCACCAACTTCCAGACCTTTGCCGAACTGGCCTTCCAGTTCAGGCTGACCCCGGGCATCGCGATCCAGACCATGGTCTTCGCGCTGGCGATGGGCTTCGTCGGCGGCTTCATCCCGGCTTGGCGGGCCGCGCGCCTGAAGATCGTCGACGGGTTGCGGGCCGCCTGACGCCAACCCGCAGTTCAGCTCAACCGGCCGGGTTCAACACCACGCAAGTCGTGGTGGCATGGGCGTAGAGCTTGCCATCCGGCCCGACCACCCGCCCCTCGGCAAAGCCGACCTGCCGGCCGGCGTTGATGATGCGCCCTTCCGCCCGCACCAGCGGCACCTTCGGCGTCAGCGCGCGCACATAGCTGACCTTCAGCTCCGCCGTGGTGTAGGCCTTGCCTGCCGGCAGGGTGGTGTGGATGGCACACCCCACGCACGTGTCCAGCAGCGTGGCGATCCAGCCGCCATGGATGGTCCCCATGGGGTTCAGGAACCGCGCGCTCGGCCGTCCCTGGAAGACCGTGCGGCCGAACTCGATCTCGATCGGCCAGAAGTCCATCGTGGCACCGATGGGCACCGAGGGAAGTTCGCCCGATCCGATGGCCTCGAACATCTGCAAGCCGGTGAGGTGCATCAATTGCTCTGGCTGTGCGACACCCGGGGCGGCAAGGCGGGCGCGAACCCGGGCTTCCTCCTCCTCCCAGCGCGCGAGCGTGGCGGCGATCTCGTCATGGAGCCGATGGGTGGCGGTGCTCATCTCAAACCCCCTATTTGATTGCAGGTACAACGATTGTAGGTACACTTAAAGCCATGCGCAGGTCCAGCCCATTTGTCACCCAGGTGTCAGCCACCACAGCGCCCGCCCAGCCTCGCGGCTGCAGCAACTTCAAGCTGCGCCAAGCCGATCGGCTGGTCAGCCGCCACTACGACGCCTACCTCGGTGGCCTGGCGGGGCTCAAGACCTCGCAGTACTCGTTGCTGAGCCACATCGCGGCCAGCGGCCCGGTGCGCCCGGCCGAACTGGCACAGGCCATGGGGCTGGAGCCCTCCACGCTGAGCCGGAACCTGCAGCCGCTGGTGGCGCAAGGGTGGGTGGCCATCGGGCCCGGCGCGGACGCGCGCTCTCGCCTGGTCGCGCTCACCGAGACCGGCCGCGCCAAACGCACCGAAGCTCAACGGGCCTGGAAGCAGGCCCAACTGGCCTTCAACGACAAGCTCGGCGTGGAGCGCGTGGCGCAACTCCATGCCTTGCTCGACGAGTGCATGGGCCTGCTCGCCGCGCCCGAGCCCACCGGAGCAACCGATGCCTGACACCCCGGCGCCGCGCCCCACCCTGCCCGCCCTGTGGCTGGTGCTGCTGGCCGCCGGCGGCGTCTTCGCGCTGACGATGGGCGCGCGCCAGTCGATGGGCCTGTTCCTCGGATCCATCAACACCGCCACTGGCCTGGGTCTGGCCAGCATCAGCCTGGCCTTCGCCTTCGGCCAGCTCTGGTGGGGCTTGACGCAGCCGCTGGCCGGCATGGTGGCCGACCGCTTCGGCCCGGGCCGGGTGCTGGTGCTGGGCGTGTTGCTGGTCGCAGCGGGCACCGCCTTGATCCCGCTGGTGCACACCACAGGCGGCTTGATCCTGGCCATTGGCGTGCTGGGGGCCGGCGGTGCCGGAATGGCCGGGCCGTCGGTGTTGATGGCAGCGACCACGAGGCTGGTGTCGGCAGAGAAGCGCGGCATGGCCACCGGCATCGTCAACGCCGGCGGCTCGTTGGGCCAGTTCATCTTTGCGCCGATCGCGCAAGGCATCACCGCAGCCGCCGGCTGGGTGGCCGGCGTGCAGGCCTTGGCGGCCGTGACCCTGCTGGCGTTGCCCGCAGCCTGGGTGCTGCGCGGGCGCGGCAACCAGCACGCCGCCAGCACAGCCAAGCCAGAAACCACACGTGAAGCGGTGGGCCGCGCGTTGGCCGACCGCAGTTTCCGCCTGCTGTCGGCCGGCTTCCTTGTCTGCGGCTTCCACGTGGCCTTCCTGGCCACCCACTTGCCGGGCGTGGTGGCCTCGTGCCAGTTGCCGCCGGAGGTGGGTGCGTGGTCGCTGGCGATGGTCGGCCTGTTCAACGTCGTCGGCAGCTTCGGCATTGGCTGGGCCATCGGCTTCCAGGGCGGGCGGTGGCCGATGAAGCGGCTGCTGACATTGATCTACGCGGTGCGCGCCGTGGCCGTGCTGGTTTTCGTGCTGTCGCCCAAGAGCGCGACGGTGATGCTGGTCTTCGCCGCGGTGATGGGGTTGACCTTCCTGTCCACCGTGCCGCCCACCGCCGGCCTGGTGGCCAAGTTCTTCGGCCCGGCCCACATGGGCACCTTGTTCGGCCTGGTGATGGTGTCACACCAGATCGGCGGCTTCCTCGGTGCCTGGCTCGGTGGCAAGGCCTTCGAACTGACCGGCAACTACGACTGGATGTGGTACGCCGACATCCTGCTCGCCGTGTCCGCCGCGCTGCTGAACTGGCCGATCAAGGAGCAGCGGCCGGCACCACTGGCTGCCCAAGCAGCCTGAAGGGACTGGCCTCGGATGCGATCATGCGGGCCCATGCGCCTGCAACTCGCCTCCGACCTGCATCTCGAACGCCACCCGCATTTCAAGCTGCAGCCGGCGCCAGGCGCCGATGTGTTGGTGCTCGCCGGTGACATCGGCTCGTACCAAGCCGGCTCACTGCTGGCAGGCCAAGACTTCGGCCTGGAGCGGTTTGCACCGGGCCGCCCGGATGCCCCTTGGAAGCATGTGCTCTACGTTCCGGGCAATCACGAGTACGACGGCCAGGATTTCGAAGAAGCCCATGCTCGCCTGCGCAACACCTGCGATCGCCTGGGCATCACGTGGCTGGAACGTGAGGTGCACGTCATCGATGGTGTTCGCTTCATCGGCACCACGCTGTGGAGCGATTTCGACGCGCTGGCCAGCGGCCGCCGAACCGTCACGGAGCAATTGAAGGAGCGAGAAAAAGCCTACCGGGCCGCCAACTTCTACCTGCGCCGCTTCACCGCCACCCGGCATGGGGAACCGTTGCTGGCCGAGGAATGGCGAGCACAGGCGCTGGAGTGCCAACAGTGGCTCGGCGCCGCGCTGCAGGCACCTTTCGACGGCATCACCGTGGCGGTGACCCACTATGCGCCCAGCCTGCACAGCGCCGACCCCCGCTATGGCAAGACCCCGGGTACGGCCGGCTTCTGCAATGCACTGGACGGCCTGCTCGAGCATGCCGACCTGTGGCTGCACGGCCATCTGCATTGCCCCAGCGACTACCGCATGCCTGGCGCGAGGCGTTGCCGCGTGCTGGCCAACCCGCTGGGCTATGCCAACAAGGGTGAACAGGAAGGGTTCCGGGCCGCGTGGTCCATCGATCTCGCCGACCTCGGGACGCCACCCAGAGCTTGACTCAGGGCAAGACCGGCTGGAACGGCCATGCGACACTGACAACATCACTCCCGGAGCTTGTCATGAAGATCTTGGTTGCCGCCGACGGAAGCGCCTTCACCAAACGCATGTTGGCCTACTTGGCTGCGCACGACGAATGGCTGGGCGGGCAGCACGAGTACACCGTGGTGTTTTCGGTGATGGCCGTACCGCCCCGCGCCGCAGCGGCGCTGGACAAGACTTTGCTGACGTCGTACTACGAGGCTGAAGCTGAGAAGGTCTTCAAGCCCATTCGAACCTTCTTCGGCAAACAGAAGATCAACGCGGACTTCGTGACCAAGATTGGCCATGCGGCAGAGAACATCGCCGGCCTGGCCGAAAAGGGGAAGTTCGACCTGGTCATGATGGGCTCGCACGGCCACGGCACCCTGGGCAACCTCGTGATGGGCTCGGTTGCCACCAAGGTGATGGCGCACTGCGGAACGCCGGTGCTGCTGGTGCGCTGAGAGCCCGCCTGAAAAGCGGCCGGCCCGGGAAGTTGGTGCCGGGTGCGCCGGTCAGCTTGCGCTGACCCGGCGCAGCCAGTCGGCCTGGGTTGCGCTGCCTGCAGAGCCGACTCCGGATGTGTTCCACGCATCCTGCGGTGCTTCGTCCAGGCAGAAGTCCAGGCCCATCGCGGTGCCCATGTCGGCCGGGTCGCACTCCGGCACCGGCGCGGGCAGGCCCATCAGGCGGCGCAAGAGATTGGGGCGGGCGGCGTTGGACATGGCGTACTCCCGTGGCTGGTGACATCAGTTTCGACCGCTTACCGAACGTCGTAACCCGCAAAGAAGGGTGGAATTGCCATCTGTTGAGGCATTTGCCACGCGAGCTGCATGTGATGCACCAAAGTGTGGCCTTTCAGCCTCATGCCGAGCCAAAACATTAGCTGCTCTAATTACATCGCAAAGTTATTAAACTTGCTTCATTTATGAGTTGCAGTTGCCGAGAATCCGCGATCCCTCGGACAAGGCAGCAGCATCATGAAGATCATCGTTCTCGGCGCCGGCATCATCGGCATCAGCACCGCCTGGTACCTTGCCGAGGAGGGCCACGAGGTCACGGTGGTCGACCGCCAGCCTGACGCGGCGCAGGAGACCAGCTTCGCCAACGGCGCCCAGGTCTCGGTCAGCTTCTGCGAGCCGTGGGCCAACGCCGGCGCGCCATTGAAGGTGCTGAAGTGGCTGCTGCGGGACGACTCTCCGCTGTTGTTCCGCCCCCGGCTGGATCCTTACCAATGGCGCTGGGGCATCAAGTTCCTGATGCAGTGCAACGATGCCGCCTTTGCCCGCAACGTGCAGCAACTGGTGGCCCTGGGGGCCTACAGCCATGAATCGCTGAAGGAGTTGGTCAGCCAAACCGGCATCACCTTCGAGCGCCTGGAGCGTGGCATCCTGCACTT
The DNA here is from genome assembly GCA_964369025.1 of uncultured Ideonella sp. Classification (GTDB taxonomy): domain Bacteria; phylum Pseudomonadota; class Gammaproteobacteria; order Burkholderiales; family Burkholderiaceae_C; genus Ideonella. Next base: position 5,482 of record CAYJEC010000176.1, read on the forward strand.
CTTCTCCTCCGCGCAAGACTTCGAGGCCGGCGCGGCCGGGGCCGAACTGATGCGCCAGCACGGTGTGGACCGCCGCGTGCTGAGCCGAGACGAGGTGCTGAAGGTCGAGCCGGCGCTGGCCACTTTCGGGCCTCAGATCCACGGCGGCACTTACACCCCGAGCGACGAATCCGGCGATGCCCGCGTCTTCACACAGAAGTTGGCCCGCCTGTGCGCCCAGCGTGGCGTGACCTTCCTGTACGAGCACGACATCCTGGGGCTGGACACCGCTGGCAGCGAGATCAGCGGCGTGCGTGTGGGCTGCCAGCGCACGGGCCAGCGCCGCACACTGAAGGCCCAGCACTACGTGGCCGCAATGGGCTCGTTCACGGCCCCGCTGCTGCGCCCGGTGGGCGTGGATCTGGACATCTACCCCGCCAAGGGCTACTCGGCCACGCTGAGCCTGAAGCGGCCCCAAGACGCCAGCACCGTCAGCCTGCTGGACGACACCCGCAAGATCGCCATCTCACGCCTGGGCGACAACATCCGCATCGCCGGTACCGCCGAGATGGCCGGATACGACCAAAGCCTGGCGAGCGCCACATCCCAGGTGCGCTGCGCCGCGCTGGTCAAGCGCTACGAAGAACTGTTCCCCGGCGTCGCCGACACCAGCCAGCCCAACTACTGGACCGGCCTGCGCCCCAGCACGCCGACCAACATCCCCGCCATCGGCCGCAGCAAGATCAGCAATCTCTGGCTGAACGCCGGCCACGGCACACTGGGGTGGACGCATGGCGCCGGCTCTGGCCGTGCCCTGGCCGAACTGATGTGCGGCAAGCGGCCGCAGCTCAATTTCGGCTTCTGCGGGCGCGAGCACTCGCAGCAGCGCGCTGCCGGCGTCCTGGCACCCTCGGCACGCTGAGGCGGGCGGGCCGTCACGGGTTGACGCCACCCGCGTTCAGCACGTAAGTTGCGCCACCGGCCTCGGTGATGCGGCGCATTCGCGCGCGATATCCATTGGCCTCACGGGACAGCCGATGCATTCTCGACAGGCTTGGCCAAACTCCTTGCATGTCCTGCGCCACCTCAGCCTGGGCATCGCTCTGCTGGCGGCCTTCGAAACGCAGGTCGACATTGACGCCAAATGGCCGCACTGCGAATTGCTGCTGGGCAAGGGCGGGCCCGTGGGTTGTCCGCGCAGCGCGCGCCGCGTGGCAGAATCGCGCCCTTTTTCGCGCTGCGCCATGACCCGCCCCTACTGCGCCATCGATTTCGGCACGTCGAACTCGTCGATCGCCCTGCCTGTCCATGGCGGCGGATCGGCCGAGCGCGTTGCGCTGGTCGAGGTCGAGCCCGGCCAGCGCACCATGCCCACGGCCGT
>CAYJEC010000177.1:0-6816 GCA_964369025.1 uncultured Ideonella sp.
CGCAGCGGCTTCAGGTGCAGGCCCAGGCTCAGGAAGCTGACGGCCAGCACGATCACCACCGCCTCGATCAAGACGCCGATGAACTCGCCCACCGATCGCGACACGGCCTTGGGCTGGTCCTGGATCTGTTGCAGCTCCACGCCGATCGGCAGGCGCGCCTTGATCTCGGCTGTCTTGGCCTGCAGGTCTTTGCCCAGGTCGATGATGTCTCCCCCCTTGGCCATCGAGATACCCATCGCGATGACCGCCTGGCCCTGGTGGCGGACCATCGTGGTCGGCGGATCCACGTACTCGCGCCGGATATCCGCCAGGTCACCCAGTCGCAGTGAACTCGCCACGCCGGTGGCCGGGTTCACTGCACGGATGGGCAACTGGCGGAGTTGCTCCACCGAAGTGAAGGCACCCGCCACGCGCACCTGCAGGTTTTGCGTTCCGGCGTTCAAGGTGCCAGCGCCCTCGACCGCGTTTTGTGCGTTGAGCTGCGCGATGACTTGGTTGAAATCCAGCCCGAGCTGGGCCAGGCGCTTCTGAGAAATCTCGACGAAAACCTTCTCTGCCTGCGTGCCGAACAACTCCACCTTGGCCACGTTGGGAACGCGCAGCAACTGCGAGCGCACGTCCTCGGCGTACTGGCGCAGTTCCTCGGTGCTGAAACCATCAGCCGACAAGGAGTAGATCGATCCGTAGACGTCGCCGAACTCGTCGTTGAAGAACGGGCCGATCACGCCGGCGGGCAGCGTGCCCCGCATGTCGCCGACCTTTTTTCGCACCTGGTACCAGACGTCGCTGACCTCCTTGGGTGGCGACGAGTCCTTCAGCTCCAGGATGGTCAGTGATTCACCCGGCTTGGTGTAGCTGCGGATGACATCCGAGTGCGGCACCTCCTGCAAGGTGCGCTCGATCTTGTCGGTCACCTGCTCGGCGATCTGTTGGGCCGACGCCCCCGGCCAGAAAACCTGTACCACCATCGCGCGGAACGTGAAGGGGGGATCCTCGTCCTGCCCCAACTGAAAGTAGGCCGCCAGGCCCAGCACCATCAGCACCACCATCAGGTAGCGGGTCAGCGGCGCATGCTCGAGCGCCCAGCGGGAGATGTTGAAACGCGAGCCTTGTGGAATGTCGCTCATGGTCGTGTCCGTCCTGAGAGGCTCAGCGTGCCGCAGCCGAAGCTGCTGCAAGGGCCGGCTTCGCGCCGGGCCCGGCAGCCTCGACGAAGGACTTGACCTTCAAACCCGGCGTCAGCACGTGCGTGCCGGCCACCACCACCTCGTCGCCGGGCTTGATGCCCGAAGCGACGACCACCGTGTTGCCGTCCGCGCCGGCAACGGCCACCGGCTGTGGCCGCACGGTCATGGCCTGCTTGTCGAGCAACCAGACGACTGACTTTCCCTGTGATTCAGCGACCGCCGTCAGCGGCAACCGGATCACTCCGGCCACGGCCGGGTTGGTGACTTTCAGCGTGGCTGTCTGGCCCAGCCGCACTGGCGCGCTTCCCAGATCCGCCTTGACCTGGAACGTGCGGGTGACCGGGTCTGCGGCGGCGGACACCTCGCGCACCGTGGCGGGCAGCAACTCGCCGCTCCCCCACATCTGCAGACTCACGCCACCGGCCCGGCCGAGCAACTGGCGCAGGGCGCCGACACGGTCCTCCGGAACGGCAAACACCGCATCGCGCGGGCCATCGTGCGCCAGCCTGACAACCGGAGTGCCCGCACTGACGACCTGGCCCGGTTCGGCTTCGACGGCCGTCACCACCCCAGCGGCGCCCGCCACCAAGGTGGCATACCCCGCCTGATTGCCCTGCACGGACGCCTGCGCCTTGGCCTGATCCAGTTGGGCGCGGGCCGTCTTCACGGCCGTATCGCGCCGTTCGAGTTCGGCAGCGCTGATGAAGCCCTGGTCGCGCAGCTCCTTGAACCTCTTGAAATCGGCATTGACCTGGTCGAGGTTGGTCTGCGCTGCCGCCAGGGCAGCGCGCGCGGCTTCCTGGCCCAACAGCAGATCCTGCCCGTCCAGTTGCGCCAGAACCTGACCGGCCCGTACCGTGTCTCCCAGATTCACGGCGCGACTCTGCAGCTTGCCTGCCACCCGGAAACCCAATCTCGACTCGGTGCGCGCCTTGATTTCAGCGGCATAGTCGTGGGTGGCTGCGGTCGACCCGCTGCTCACCGTGACCGTGCGGACAGCGCGAACCGGCTCGGGTGCGGCCTCCTTCTTGGCGCAACCCGCCAAAATCAGGAGTGGCAGGCTGAACATGACGGCGAGGGACCTGGTGTGCTTCATGGCGGAGCTCGGAGAGATGGCGACCGATTGCAATTACTGACTGACTGGTCAGTAATATAGATTCACTCCTGATCCTCGTCAATGCCCGTCGGCAGCGGCCATGCGATGCCAGCCACCGGGCACAATCGCGCCCCTGTGAGCGTCAAGCACTATGAGAACTTCCCGGTGGCCTCCTGGCTGTGCCCGCCCGAATTACGGCCGCCGATCACCGCCATCTACCACTTCGCTCGCACAGCCGACGACATCGCCGACGAGGGCGACGCGACCGCAGCCGAGCGCCGTGACACGCTGAACGCCTACCGGTTGGAACTGGCCATGGTGGCCAACGGAGAGCCGCCGGGCATCCGCTGGGCGAAGGTCTTCGAGCCCCTGGCCAAAGCGATGCACATCCACCGCCTGCCCGTACCCGCCCTGGACGACCTGCTCGACGCCTTTTTGCAGGACACGGGCAATCCCATCTACCCGGACCGAGACGCCCTGCAAGACTACTGCCGTCGCTCGGCGAACCCGGTGGGTCGCCTGCTTCTGCACCTCTATGGCATCGACGACCCCCTATCGCTCCGCCAATCGGACGCGATCTGCACCGCGCTTCAACTCATCAATTTCTGGCAGGACCTGAGCGTGGACCTGCCCCGCGGTCGCCGCTATGTGCCTCAATCAGATGCGGCGCGCCATGGCCTGGATACCCTGGCGCTGTGCGCCGGGCCGTCCACGGCCGCAGAACGCGCCCTGGTGCGCGACCTGTGCCAGTGGGCCGAAGGCCTGATGCGTGACGGCGCGCCATTGGTGCATACGATGCCGGGGCGTTCTGGCTGGGAACTCCGCATGGTGGTCCAGGGCGGCCTGCGGATTCTTGAGAAAATCGCTGCAATGGACCACAACACCTTGTTGCACCGCCCGGCCCTGACCCCCTGGGACGGTCTCCCGATGCTGTGGCGGGCCGCCACGGCGATGCGCCGGGCCAGCAGATGAGCCCGGAGCAGTACGCCCAGAACAAGGCCGCCGGCAGCGGCTCGTCCTTTTATTACGCGTTCATGTTCTTGCCGCCACCACGGCGCGCCGCGATCACCGCCTTCTACGCCTTTTGCCGCGAGGTGGATGACGTGGTTGACGAGGTGCATGACCCGCAGGTGGCCCGCACCAAGCTGGCATGGTGGCGAAACGAGGTGACCCAGGCCTACGCTGGCGCACCGCACCATCCGGTGATGCAGGCCCTGATTCCGCTGGCCACCAGCCATGGAATCGAGGCGCGCCACCTCGACGCTGTCATCTCGGGCTGCGAGATGGACCTTTCGCAGAACCGGTTCCTGGATTTCGCCGCACTCCAGGGCTACTGTCACTTGGTCGCCGGCGTGGTCGGCGAGGTCGCCTGCAACATCTTCGGTCGGCAGGAGGCTGCCACGGTCGACTACGCCCACAGGCTGGGCCTGGCCATGCAACTGACCAACATCATCCGGGATGTGGGTGAAGACGCACGCCGCGGCCGTATCTATCTGCCCATCAGTGACCTGCAGCGCTTTGACGTCAAGGCCCACGAGTTGCTGAAGCGAGATGCGCCTTGGGGCTACAGCGACCGGTTCCAGGCGCTCATGCGGTTCCAGGCCGAACGTGCCCACACGCTGTATGAGGAGGCCTTCGCCCTGCTGCCCGAGGCCGACCGCACTGCGCAGAAGCCCGGCCTGATGATGGCCAACATCTATCGGACCTTGCTGGTGGAGATCGAACGAGGTGGGTTCCAGGTCCTCCATCAGCGGACCTCGCTGACGCCGCTGCGAAAGCTCTGGATCGCTGCGCGGACACACTGGCGTGGCCGCTGAGCCGGCCATGTCGCCTATGACGCCGCCGCGCCGGGTCGCCGTCGTCGGTGCCGGCTGGGCCGGCCTCGCCGCCGCCGTCCGCGCCACCGAACAGGGCCATGCGGTAACGCTGTTCGAGATGGCAGCCCACGTTGGTGGCCGCGCGCGCTCGGTGGCCCATGGCGGGCAGACCATGGACAACGGCCAACACATCCTCATCGGCGCTTACCGCCACACCCTGGCCCTGATGCGGACCGTGGGCGTTGATTTGGACCAGGTGCTGCACCGGCAAGCGCTGTCGCTTCGCTATCCAGATGGAACCGGCCTGCGCCTGCGCTCAGGCGAGGCGCTGCCGGCTTTTGTGCGTGGGGTATGGGCGTGGCAGGACCTTCGGCCGGGCGAACGGCTGCGCCTGCTGATGCTGGCCGCCAAGTGGCGCCTGCAGGGGTTCCGTTGCGCACCGGGCACCACCGTGTCCGAACTGGCAAGGCACTGCCCGCCGGTGGCCTACCGCGACCTGCTGGAGCCCTTGTGTGTGGCGGCGCTGAACACACCAGCCGAGGCGGCCAGCGCGCAGGTGCTGCTGACCGTCTTGCGCGACGCGTTGTTCAGTGGCCCGGGGTCGTCCGACCTGCTGTTGCCCAAGGCTCCCCTGGACAGCCTGTTTCCCCAACCCGCGCTGGACTGGCTGAGCCGGAACGGGGCCGCGCTACAGATTGGGCATCGCGTCATGGGCCTGGTTCCGGCCCCGGAGCATGTCGAGGTCGACGGCCTTGCCTTCGATCACGTGGTCCTGGCCACACCGCCCAACGAAGCGGCCCGCCTGATGGCGCCGATCGCGCCAACCTGGAGCCAGGCAGCCGGCTCGTTCAAGTACCAACCCATCGTGACGGCATGGATCCGGGCACCCGGCCTGAACTGGCCCGAGCCCATGACGGCCCTGCGTGCCGACGGCCTGCGCCCCGCACAGTTCGCCTTCCACCTTGGCGCGCTCGGTGGCCCAACGCACACCTACGCGCTGGTCATCAGCGGGGCCGAGCGCTGGGTCGACGAGGGCACCGCGGCGACCCGCCAGGCCTTGCTGGCGCAATGGGCCGAGCAATTCAGCGGGCCTGTCGAATGGTTGGGGAGCCGCACCGAGAAGCGGGCCACCTTCGCCTGCACACCGGCGTTGGTGCGACCGGTTTCGCGCCCGCACGCACGCATCAGTGCAGCCGGCGACCATGTGCAAGGGCCCTACCCTGCCACGCTCGAAGGCGCCGTGCGCTCCGGCCTGGACGCTGTGGCCGACATCGCCTGAAGCCGGCACGCAACAGCCTGACCGGGCTGGTTGTCGATTCCAGATGGACGGCAGGCATTTCGCCATGCAAAAATCGTGGGCATCCAGGAACCAACACAATGACCAAGAAGGATCCTTCGACACCCAGCATCCAGGTGCTCGCCCGCGCCTTCGGTTTGCTGGACGTGCTGGCTGCCCACCAGGACCCGGTCTCCCTCAAGGAGTTGAGCGAACGCACCGGCCTGCACCCTTCCACGGCCCACCGCATCCTCAACGACCTGGCCGCCGGCCGATTTGTCGATCGCCCGGAGGCCGGCAGCTACCGGCTGGGCATGCGGATGCTGGAACTCGGCAACCTGGTGAAGGCCCGGCTGGATGTCAGGGATGCTGCTTTGGCGCCCATGCGCGAGTTGCACAAGCTGACCCACCAACCCGTGAACCTCTCTGTCCGCCAAGGCGACGAGATCGTCTACATCGAACGAACCTACAGCGAACGCTCCGGCATGCAGGTGGTCCGCGCCGTGGGCGGCCGAGCGCCCCTGCATCTCACCTCCGTGGGCAAGTTGTTCCTGGCCCATGACGACCCGCAGCGGGTGCGGGCCTACGCCACGCGCACCGGGCTGTCCGGTCACACGCGAAACAGCCTGACCGACTTGCCGGCGCTCGAGCGAGAGTTGGCCGCTGTGCGTCGCAATGCCGCAGCCCGCGACGACGAAGAACTGGAGTTGGGTGTGCGCTGCATGGCCGCCGGGATCTACGACGACCAGGGCAAGCTCGTGGCGGGACTGTCGATCTCCGCGCCGGCAGATCGCCTTGAAGAAACCTGGATGGAGCGGGTCAAGTCGACAGCCGCGCAGATCTCGGCGGCTCTCGGCCACCGGGCATGATCAGAGGGTAGCGCGGACCTCGGTGGCCGGTGCAGCCAGCGCTGCTGGTACGGCCGGCACGCTGGTGGTGAGCCACTTGCGGATGCGTTCCGCATCGCCGATGCGCGAGTATTTGCCTGCGGAATCAAGCAGCACCATGATGAGCTTGCGGCCCGCCAACTGCGCCTGCATGACCAGGCACTGGCCGGCTTCGGAGATGTAACCCGTCTTTTGCAGGCCAATGTCCCAGCTCGGGTTCAACACCAGGCGGTTGGTGGTGTGGTACTGCAGTTGTTGCGACCCCACGGCCACCTGGTATTCAGGCGAAGTGGACAGTTCACGCATCAGCGGCACCTCGTGTGCCGTCTTGACCAACATGGCCAGATCGCGGGCGCTCGACTGGTTCTGGCTCGACAAACCCGTGGGCTCGACATATCGGGTGTCGTTCATGCCCAAAGCGCGGGCCTTGGAATTCATCGCGGCGACAAAGGCCGTCAGGCCGCCGGGGTAGTTGCGTCCCAGTGCATTGGCGGCGCGGTTCTCGGAGGACATCAGCGCCAGGTGCAGCATTTCGCCACGGGTGAGTTGGGTG
>CAYJEC010000178.1:0-6776 GCA_964369025.1 uncultured Ideonella sp.
CAGGTCATAGGAGGGCTTGTGCAGGCGATCGGAATCGTCTGCCGGCAACCACTGGCCACTCAATTGCTTGAGCAGGAAGAACTCAGGCTCGATGCCGGTCTTCAGGGTCCAGCCGCGCTCGGCCAAGCGGGCTGTGGCGCGCTGCAGCACCTGACGCGGGCAGGCATCGAACGGCTGGCCATCAACGTAGCCGCTGCACACCGCGCGAGCATAACCAGGCATCCAAGGCATCGGCTGTATGGCCTGCGCCGTGGGCCGGGCGTAGTACTCGGCCCGTGCGCCAGTGCGGGGCAGGGCCGTTCCCCAGATCGACGGGCCGGCGAAGCCGGCGCCGGTCTCGATCAGTTCAGGCAGCTTCGCCAAGGGCACGTACTTGCCCTTGGCCACGCCGTGAATGTCGGTGAACTGGGCGAGCAGGGTATGCACGCCCTGCGCTGCCAGTTGTTCCTGCAGGTCAATCAAGGCGGATCCAGGTCGTTTTCAGCTCGGTGTACTTGTCGAACGCATGCAGCGACTTGTCTCGCCCGTTGCCGCTTTGCTTGAAGCCGCCGAAAGGCACAGTGATGTCGTCTTCGTCGTATTGGTTCACATGGACCGTGCCGGCCTTCAGGGCGCGTGCGACACGGTGGGCACGGTTGATGTTGTGGCTCCAGACGCTGGCCTGGAGGCCATAGCTGCTGTTGTTGGCCAGGGCCACGGCCTCTTCTTCGGTCTTGAAGCGGATGATGCCGACCACCGGCCCAAAGATCTCCTCGCGGGCGATCTTCATGCCGTTGTTCACGTCGGCGAAGACGGTGGGCTCCACATAAAAGCCGCCGGTCTCGGCACGCGCCTGACGGCCGCCAGCCAGGACCTTGGCCCCCTCCTGGTGGCCGGCATCGATGTAGCTCAGCACCGTGCGCATCTGGGTTTCGTCAACCAGCGCGCCCAGTTCGGTGGCGGCGTTGAGCGGGTCGCCCGGGGCGTACTTGGGCGCCTCGGCGGCGACCATCTGGGCGAACTCGTCGGCGATGTCGTCCTGCACCAGCACACGCGACGGCGCGTTGCAGCTCTCACCCTGGTTGAAGAACATGCTGCCTGCCACGGTACGCGCGGCGCGGGCGATGTCCTCGTGGTCGTTGAACACCAGGAAGGCCGATTTGCCGCCCAGTTCGTTGTAGACCCGCTTGAGGTTGCTCTTGCCGGCGTACTCGTACATGCGGCGGCCCACACGGGTGGAGCCGGTGAAGCCGATCGCGTCGACCTCCATGTGCATCGCCAGCGCTTCGCCGGCTTCGTGGCCGTAACCCGGCACCACGTTGAAGACACCGGGCGGGATACCGGCCTCGACTGCCAGTTCCGCCAGCCGCAAGGCGGTGTACGGGCTCTTCTCGCTGGGCTTGAGCACCACCGAGTTACCGGCAGCAAGGGCAGGGCCCAGCTTCCAGGCGGCCATGATCATCGGGTAGTTCCAGGGCACGATGGCACCGATCACACCCATGGGTTCGCGGGTGATCAAGGCCAGGGCGGTGTCGGGCGTGGGTGCAATCTCGTCGTAGATCTTGTCCACCGCTTCGGCATACCAGGCGATGCAGCGGGCGGCTGATGGCACGTCGACGCTCAGCGCGTACTGGATCGGCTTGCCCATGTCCAGTGTTTCGAGCAGGGCCAGTTCTTCCTTGGCCCCCAGAATCTTCTCGGCGAAGCGCTGCAACAGTTTCTTGCGCACCGCTGGCGCCTTGCCGGCCCATCGACGGTCGGTGAATGCAGCACGCGCACTGCGCACGGCCAGGTCGATGTCGGCGGCCTGACCGCGAACGACAGCGCCCAGCAGGCGGTTGTCGATCGGCGAGTGCTTGGCAAATGTCTGGCCGTCGACGGCATCGAGGCGCTTGCCGTCGATCACGCTGCGGCCATCGATGCGCAGGGCATTGGCGCGTTGCGCCCAATCCAGGGTGGACATGGTGAAACTCTCTTGATCAAGAAAAGGTGGCCGCCTACCCCAAGGGGTTGAAGGCGGCCACCGGGCGCAGAGCGCCGTTTGTCAGAAGGCGACCAGCACCGATGCGGCCAGCATCTGGTTGTTTTTCTTGGTCGTACCGCTGTTCACATCGTCGAAGACAGCTCGGTCGGCGCCGTCCAGCCGGTACTCCAGCTTGAAAGTGGTGGACAGGTCGTAGGCGTATTTAGTACCGAAGGTCACCGCATAGCGATTTGCGCCTCGATTAACGTCTCCGCTAATGTCCGGGCCGATGCCGTTACGACCATCGTATTGGTAATCAATGGCGCCCGCGTCAACAGTGCTGTAGCCGTTGTAGGCGAACAGGCCACCGCCGTTGGCCTTGTTGTTGATGTAGTCGGCTCGCACCAGGCCCTGGAAACGTGGCGTGAACATGTAGCCCGCCAGGCCGGAGACGCCCCACCAGCGAGAATCCCGCCATTTGCCGTTGACATCCGGTGTGATCGCGCCTTCCTTCTGGGTGCCGAAGCTGACCTGACCTTGCAAAGCCCAGTCGCCGCGCAGGTAGTAGCCGTCCACCTCGAACAGGTGCGCCATCGTGTTGTGGCCATCGCCGTTGAAGTTTGGCGCCTTGCCATGCAGGCCGGCCAAACCCCAACCGTCGAACTCGCCCTTCGAGTAATCGACACGGTAGGCCAGCACCGGTGACTTCTCGCCAGGCCCACGCACGTTGGCATTGACGTTGGCGATCGCGCCACGCAGCCACCATTTGCCCTCCATGTGCGAAATGCCGATGCCGGTGTAGCCCACGGGCAGCGTGAAGTCGTACAGCAGGTTGTGCGAGGTGAACGGGTTGAGCGTAGGCTGCTGGTATTCGTAGCCCGACCAGTCAGGGATCAGTCCGGCCACCAGGCGGGTCTGCAGCGAATCGAGCGGAATCGAGACCGTGGCCTCCTGAATGATGCTGGCCCCGTCGATGGCGGCACCGACACCGCGGTTGGGCGTCAGTGTCAGCTTCCAGATGGTGCCGCCTTCGACTTCCTTGGTGAAGTCGATCGATGCCGAGCCCATGAACGAGGTGTCGTAGGAGTAGCCGTCCGACTGCTGGTTCAGGAACTGGAACCCTGCGCGATCCTGCCGCTGGTTGTAGACGAACACCGGCTCGATGTAGCCGGAGATCTTCATCCCCTTGTAGCCTTGCGATTCCTGCGAATCCTCCATCGCCTCGACCTTGACGGCCACGCGATTGAACTCCTGCACCTGCTCCGGGGTCATTCCCCACTGCGGCGTGGCGGACTTCTTCTCCAGTTCCTCGACTCGCGCGCGCAACGCCTTGAGTTCCTTGAGAAGTTCTTCATTGCTCTGCGCCTGCACGCCGGGCGCCGCAAACGCAGCGGCCAGGGCCAGGGTGATGGCGGTGGGTTTCAGGGTCATCTTCATGAGGTCTCCGGGAGTAGGCATCAGGAATCATCACGCTGGGCGGCGCTGATTTCAGCGGCGCGCCGACGTTCGGCTCGGGCAACGAGGATGCTGGCAATGGTCACGCACACCGCCACGACGACGATGATGACGGTGGCCACCGCGTTCACGCTGGGGCTGACCCCGAGGCGGGCACGAGAGAAGATCACCAGCGGCATGGTGGTCGAGCCTGGGCCAGAAAGGAAGGCCGACACCACCACATCGTCCAGCGACAGGCTGAAGGTCAACAGCCAGGCCGAGGCCAGGGCTTGCGAAATCATGGGCAGGGTGACCAGCGTGAACACTTGCCAAGGCTTGGCACCGAGGTCCATCGCGGCCTCCTCGAGTTGCGGGTTCACCTCCTGCAAGCGCGCGGCGATCACCACCGCCGCGTAGGACAGGCCCATCATCATGTGGCCCAGCAGGATGGTCATCATGCCGCGCTCAGGGAACCCGATCCAACGCTGCACAGCCACCAACATCAGCAGCAGCGACAGACCCTGAATCACTTCAGGCATCACCAGCGGCGCGTTGACCATGCCGGAGAAGAATGTTCGGCCCTTGAAGCGCTTGTACTTCACCAACGCAAAGGCGGCCATGGTGCCCAAGACCACCGAGAAGCAGGCCGACATGAATGCGATCTTGATCGACAGCCACAGGCCATTGAGGATCTCGGTATCCCCTGCCAACTTGGCGTACCAGTCCAGTGTGAAGCCGCCCCAGACTGTCGGCAGGGGGGACTTGTTGAACGAGTAGACGACCAGCGTCAGCATCGGCAGATAGAGGAACAGGAAGCCCCCCACCAGCCACCAACGCCCGAACAACTTGGCGAAGCCGGGCCCGAACATCACGCGATGGGTGCTCATCAGCGGCGCTCCTGGGCTTCGGCCTGGTACTTGTTGAAGATGGCCAAGGGGATCACGATCAGCACCACCAGCACCACCGCCACCGAGGAGGCCATCGGCCAGTCGTTGTTGCTGAAGAACTCGTCCCACAGCACCCGGCCGATCATCAAGGTCTGCGGGCCGCCCAGGAGTTCAGGGGTCACGTACTCGCCGATGCACGGGATGAAGACCAGCATCGAGCCCGCGATGATGCCGGCCTTGGACAGTGGCACGGTGACCTTCCAGAAGGCCACCCAAGGCGAGGCGCCCAGATCGGCAGCCGCCTCCAGCAGGCGAAGATCCATCTTCGACAGGTTGGCGTACAGCGGCAGGATCATGAACGGCAGGTAGGTGTAGGTCATGCCCACCACCAGCGAGAACGGCGTGTGCAGAAGGATGCCTGGCACCTCGATCATCCCGGTGGCGGCCAGGAGCCGGTCCACGCCGAGATGCGTCAAACCCTCGGCCACCCATCCGCCTTCTTCCAGCAGCCCCTTCCAGGCATAGACGCGCAGCAGGAACGAGGTCCAGAAGGGCAACATCACCAGCATCAGCAGCGTGGGCTGGATGCTCGCCTTGGCACGCGCCATGAAGTAGGCGAAGGGGTAGCCGATGAACAGGCAACACAGGGTGGTGATGCCAGCGTACTTCACGCTCGAAAGGTAGGCCTTGTAGTAAAGGTCATCCGAGGTGATGAAGACATAGTTCGAGTACTTGATCGCAAGCTTGACCACGCCGTCGGCCACGGTCATCACGTCCTGCACCGAGATCACGCCCATCTCCGAGACGGAGAAGCGCAGCACGATCAGGAACGGTGCCAGGAAGAACAGAATCAGCCAGGCGTACGGGATGCCGATCACGACCGTGCGGCCGCGCCACCAGGCAGGTTTGCGAAGAGACAACCTCATCACATGCCCCTCATTGGGTCAGCACCACATGGGCGGTCTGCGACCAATGGGCCCAGACCCGATCGCCCCAGGTGAACTCGTGCTCGCGCTGCCGCATCACGTTGGCCTGGCTGACGGCCAGGATCTTGCCGCTGGCCAGGCGGATGCGGAACACGGTGAAGCTGCCAAAGTACGACAACTCCTCGATCAGGCCACTCACGCAGTTGTGGGCACTGTCACGGGGTTCGTTCGGGCTCAGGTGGATCTTCTCAGGGCGGATCGCGACCGCCACCGGCATGCCCAGCGTGCCAGTGATGCCGTGGCCGACGTAGTGCTTGCAGTCCTGGCAGCCGACGATCACATGGTCGGCCTCGTCGACCTCGACCGTCCCGTCGAACAGGTTGACGTTGCCGATGAAATCGGCCACGAACCGAGTCGCCGGGGTCTCGTAGATCTCATTGGGTGGCCCCACCTGCAGGAACCGCCCCTCGCTCATCACCGCGATGCGCGAAGCCATGGTCATGGCCTCTTCCTGGTCGTGGGTGACCATCACGCAGGTCACGCCAACCTGTTCAATGATGTTGACCAGTTCGATCTGCGTTTGCTCGCGCAGCTTCTTGTCGAGCGCGCCCAGGGGCTCATCGAGCAGCAGCATCTGCGGCTGCTTGGCCAGGCTGCGGGCCAGGGCCACGCGCTGCTGCTGGCCACCCGACAACTGGTGCGGCTTGCGCTTGGCAAACTTGCCCAGTTGTACGAGCTTGAGCATGGCGTCGACCCGTTCATCCACCTGGGCCGAGGGCACGCCGTCACGCCTTAGCCCAAACGCGATGTTGTCCCACACCGTGAGGTGCGGGAACAACGCGTAGGACTGGAACATCATGTTCAGCGGCCGCTCGTAAGGCGGCAGACCGGACAGATCCTGCCCGTTCAGGACGATGCGCCCGGAGGTGGGTGTCTCGAACCCGGCGAGCATGCGCAGCAAGGTGGTCTTGCCACAGCCCGATGACCCGAGCAGCGCGAAGATTTCGCCCTTGGCGATGTCCAGACTCACATGATTGACGGCCTTGTAGCCGCCGAAGTCCTTCACCACATCCTGGATCTGAAGGAACTTCGAGTTGTCACCGCCCGCCGGGCTGCCGTTCGCGCTTGTCATCGAACCACCTTGTTGTTCTTGCTCGGTCAGCCGACGATCACAGGCCCGTCTTGAACGAGGTGTAAACCCGGTTCTGCTGGCGGCGGATGTCGTTGCTCAGTTCTTCGGCCGTGCCGGCCATCTTGGCCAGATTCTCCGGAGACAGGAACACCGTTGGGTTGTTGGCGACTTCAGGCTTGATGAATTTCTTGGACTCGATGGTCGGGTTGGCGTAAAAGACCTTGTTGGTCAGGGACGCGCTGACATCTGGGCGCAGGATGTAGTTGATCCACTTGTGGGCGTTGCCGATGTGGGGCGCGTCAGCCGGGATGGCCATCACGTCGAAAAACAGCAGCCCACCGTTCTTGGGGATCAGAGCCTGGATGTTCTGACCGGTCTTGCCGTCGGCGGCACGCTGGCGAGCGATGTTGATGTCACCCGACCAACCGAGAGCCGCACAGATCGAGCCGTTGGCC
>CAYJEC010000179.1:0-6759 GCA_964369025.1 uncultured Ideonella sp.
CTCGTCGATGTACAGCGTGCCGCCGTTGTAGAGCACGATGCCGATGTTGTGGTTGCCGCCGAAGGTGTGGTTCCAGGGCAGCCAGTCCACCAGGACCGGCGGCTCCTCGGCCAGGAAGACCAGGCACTGGCGCAACATCTGCTGGTTGGCGCACAGCATGCGGTGGGTGTTGATCACGCCCTTGGGTTGCTTGGTCGAGCCCGAGGTGAAGAGGAACTTGGCAATGGTGTCGGGGCCCACGGCCGCATGCGCGGCAGCACCCTCGGGCCCCGGCTCGGTGGCCAGCAGCGTGGCGAAGGATGTGACCGCGCGGCCCTCGATGGCACCGTCGGTGAGCACCACCTCGACCTCGGGCCCGCACACCGCCTGGATCGCCCGGCCGTAGGCGGCCGACGCGGCAAACACCAGGCCGGGTGTGACCGTACCGAGGATGTGGCGCAGCTTGGCGTGGTCCTGCGAAACCAGCGAGTAGGCCGGTGAGACGGGCACGTAGGGCACACCCACCCACATCGCGCCGAGCGCCAGCGTCAGGTGCTCGAGATCGTTGTCGGAGAGGATCGCCACCGGCCGCTCGGCCGACAGGCCGCGCGCGATCAACGCCTGGCCGACGGCCTGGACATGCTGCAGCATCTGCGCGTACGAGATGCGGCGCCAACCACCGCTCTTGGCGCGCATCGCGACGAAGGTGCGGTCTGGCGCCTCGGCAGCCCACTGTTCCAGTGAATCGGTGAGGCGATCGGGGTACCAGCGCAGAGCTTCGGTGGAGCGCAGGAGCTTCGTGCCGTCGGCCCGGTGCTCGAGCACCGCGTCCACACAGCCGCCGACATGGGCCTCGCGGAAGCGGGCCGTGAGGCTCATGACTTCACCACCTTGCCCGCCCGGCCCTCCAGGAAGGCGCGCAGGCGCTCTTTGGCATCCGGCGTGCTTTCGGCCACGGCCGCCATCAGCGATTCGGTGAAAAGGCCCTCGGCCTGCGCCTGGTCGGCAATGCGTGGCAGTGCATGCATCACCGCGAAGTTCGACATCGGCGAGTTGCTGGCCATGCGCTGCGCCAGCGCCAGCGCCTTGGCGAAGCCGGCGCCGTCAGCCACGCCGTACTGTGCGAGACCGGCCTGCACACCCTCGTTCACATCGTAGACGCGGCCGGTGAGCATCATGTCGGTCATGCGAGCCACGCCCATCAGACGGGGCACCCGGACGGAGCCTCCGCCGCCGACGAACAAACCGCGCTGGCCCTCCGGCAGGCCGAAATAGGCCGAGGCCTCTGCCACGCGGATGTGGCAGGCCGAGGCCAGTTCAAGCCCGCCGCCGACCACTGCACCGTGCAGCACCGCGATCACCGGCACCTTGCCAAACTGGATCTGGTCGAAGGCCGTGTGCCACATGCGCGAGTGCAGCACGCCCTCGGCCACGTCGCGCTCGACCAGTTCGCCCAAATCCAGCCCGGCACAGAAGTGGTCGCCCTCGCCGCTGACGATGGCCGCGCGCACGCCCTCGGGCACGTTGACGAAGCAGGTGTGCAACTGGGTGATCAACGTGTCGCTGATCGCGTTGCGCTTGGCGGGGCGGTTCAGGCGCACGTGCAGCACCGGGCCGGCGACCTCGATGCGCAGCAGATCAAGCTGCGCCAACAAGCCGCTGGCAGGGCGGAAGTCGGCGTCGGCGGGTTGGCTCATGGCATCTCCAATTGGTTATGCAATTTAACTAAATTGCAGACCTGCTGGGAACTTGGTGATTACCCTTAACAGACCTTCCTGTGCAGGCATTGATTTCCCACGGCGTCTTGCGTTGCGCATTTTTATTTATGACAATTAACTATCTCACCGATGCTGGAGATTGCCCATGAAGACCGATGACCTGATTGCCATCGACACCCACACGCACCTGGAGGTGTCGTGCCGCAATCCGTTCGACAGCTATGGCGAGGAATTCGACCGGGCGGCCGACAAGTACTTCCGCTCGAGCCGGCGGCCGACGATGCAGGAGACGATCGACTTCTACCGCGAGAAGAAGATCGGCTTCGTCAACTTCACGGTGGACGCGGAGAGCCAGCAGGGCCGGCGGCGCATCCCGAACGAGGAGATCGCCGAGGCCGCGTTGGCCAACCCGGACATCATGATCGCCTTCGGGAGCATCGACCCCCACAAGGGCAAGATGGGCGGCCGCGAGGCGCGCAAACTGGTCGAGGAGTACGGCGTCAAGGGTTTCAAGTTCCACCCCACCGTGCAGGGCTTCGAGCCGGCCGACAAGATGGCCTGGCCGATCTACGAGGTGATCAACGAGCACAAGCTGCCGGCCGTCTTCCACAGTGGCCACTCAGGCATCGGGTCGGGCATGCGCTGCGGCGGTGGCCTGCGCCTGCAGAACTCGAACCCGATGTTGCTGGAGGACGTGGCGATCGCATTCCCCGACATGCAGATCGTCATCGCCCACCCGAGCTGGCCCTGGCAGGACGAGGCCCTTTCGCTGGCCATGCACAAGCCGAACGTCTGGATCGACCTGTCCGGCTGGAGCCCCAAGTACTTCCCGGCCCAGTTGGTGCAGTACGCCAACACGCTGCTCAAGGACCGCATCCTGTTCGGCAGCGATTTCCCGCTGATCACGCCGGACCGCTGGATGGCGGATTTCGAAGAGGCCGGATTCAAGGACGCGGTCAAGCCGCTGATCTTGAAGGAAAACGCGAAGCGTCTGCTGAACCTGGGTTGATCGGTTTCATTCAGGCTGCGCCTCGCCTGCGACGAAAAGCGCCCAGGCGGCGTGATGCAACAGTTCGGCGGCCGTTTGGCCGTCCTGAGGGAACCGGGCCACGCCGGCATGGACCCCAGCCCGCAGACCTTGCCTGAGGCGCAGCGCAATGCCCTCGACGTCTGAGTTCGGGCCCAGTTCGGTGAGCACCACGGCCACCTCACCGTCTCCCAGCCGCAGCACCAGGTCGGTGGACCGGGTGCATGACAGCAGGCTCAGCATGTCCCTGACCGTCTGCGAACCGTCGGTCGTGGCCGACGTCGGGCGGCGTGCCAGATGAATCACCGCAAGCGGCCCGGACTGCCGGCGCGCCTGTGCCAATGCGCTGCGCAATGGGGCCAGGGCAGCACTGCCGTGCGCCTGCACCGGCACACCCAAGCGATCCCACAAGGCACGGGCCGTGCGCACGGCATGGCCGGGTGACGCTCCCGCGGCCACGGAAGCACGTTCGCTCGGTGCTGGGCGCAGTTCACCCGCAGAACGTTCCGGCGCGGTCATGCCGGATCCCATTCAGTGATGCCTGACGCTGAGGGCGGGTGGCACCGCGGAGCGGCCTGCTCGGAGCCCAACTGGAACAGTCCCACGATCTCCGCCAGGCGCTGCGACTGGTGCATCAGGCCATCGGACGACGTGGCCGAGTGCCCGACCAGCGCAGCGTTCTCCTGTGTCGCCCGGTCGAGTTGGCCGACCGCGTCGCTGACTTGGCCCAGGCTCTCGGTCTGACGGCGGGAAGCGGCGCCGATCTCGCCCATCAACACCGCCACATGACGGACCTGGCCAACGATGTCGCCCATGCTGTCCCCCGCCGAGCCGGCCAGCGACGCGCCTGCTGCCGCCTTCTCGACGCTGCGCGCGACCAGATCCTTGATCTGCCTGGCCGCACCGGCCGAGCGATGTGCGAGCCCCCTCACCTCTGCAGCGACCACGCCAAAGCTGCGCCCTGACTCCCCTGCATGCGCCGCCTCGATGGCGGCGTTGAGCGCCAGCAGATTGGTCTGGATGGCAATGCCGTCGATCATGCCGACGATCTCTGCGATCTGGCGCGAACTGGCCAGGATCTCAGCCATGGTCCCAGCCACCCGGGTCACCACCTCGCCGCCTTGTTCCGCGGCGCGGCTGGCGGCGCTCGCCAGACCGGCGGCGCGCTGTGCCGCGTCAGCATTCGCCTTCACCGACCCATTGAGTTGATCCATCGAGGCCGCAGCCTCCTGCAGGTTGGCGGCCTGCAATTCGGTTCGGCCCGACAGGTCGGCGTTGCCCGCCGCGATCTGTGCCGAACCGTTGGCGATGGCATCGCTGCTGTGGCGAACCTCGCCCACCAACCCGACCAGGGACTCGTTCATGGTCCGTAGAGCCTCCAGCAACTGGCCGGTTTCGTCGCTCGAGCACGGTTCGATCGAAGCGCTGAGGTCGCCCGCTGCCACGGTGCGCGCAATCGCCACGGCCTGCGCAAGCGGCAGGGTGATCGATCGCGACAGGCGCCATCCGATCAGGGCGCCCAGCACGGCCACCAGCGCGGCGACACCCAGCATCACCAAGCCGGCGGGCTGACCACCGAGATGCCAGAAGCCGAACGCCGCCAGGGACAGGTTGGCCCCGATGAGCATGGCAAAGCCCAGACCCAAACGGGCGCCGATGGGGAACTTGTTCATCGCAGGCTTGGGTCGCCGCGGCGTCAGGGAGGTTGGTGACATGCTTCAAATGGTAAAAGTGATACACAAATGATGCAATCAGATTCCAACCCTTCGAAACGCTTGGCCGTGCAGTCCTGCACGGTGCGCGCCCGCAGGCGGCCAGCTCAGGCCGTGGCGTGCCAGCGCAGAAGGTGTGCCTGCAAGGTGCCCCAGTGACGGCGCGCCTCGGCGAAGTCGCCAGCTGCGGCCAAGGCCTCGATGCGCGCAGCCAAAGCGCTTTCGGTCTCGTCCCCCAGCGTCAACAGCACCGATTTCAGGCTGTGCGCGATCCGGCGCAGCGACGCAGCGTCGCCCCGCTGACAGGCCAGGTCGCCAGCCTGCGCGTCCGCGCCGAACTGCACCAGACAGGCCGATCGGAACTGGTGATAGAGCCGACCATCGCCACAAAAGTGCTCCTGAATGGCGCGTGCATGGGGGTCGCTGGCCACCGGTGGAGGCGCCGACGCACTCTGAGGGGGTGGATCCTGACCCAGTGCATCACGGACGCAAGCCTCCAGGGCCGCCAATGAAACGGGCTTGTGCAGCAGGCGCCAGACTCCCTGCGCCGACAGCACCTCATTGAGTTCCGCGTTCAGCCCTGCACTGAACACCGCCACGCGGGCGTTGCCGCGCAGGGCGCTGTCGTTGGCCAGACGCTCGGTGAGCGCCAAGCCGGATTCGCCACCCAGCATCAGGTCAGTGATCACGAGCACTGCCGGCCCATCGTTCAGGGCCGCCAAGGCTGCCGCGATCGACTCGCAAGTGATGCACTCGACCGGCAGATCCTCGAGCGCCATCGAGACGAAGGCGCGGATCGAGGCATCGTCCTCGACGACCACAACCCTCGGCAGGGTCACTGCGGCCCCCTGATGCTGCGCACTCCCGGCTTTTCCACTGGAGCCCCCGGGGTGGGGAGCACCGAGGCCAGCAGGTCGGGCAACTCGGCCACCAGCCGGGGCTTGTGAACCACCGGCACCCCCTCCAGCGCGAATGCATAGGGCGCCCGCTGGGTTTCGTCCAGGGAGGTGACCACGATCAGACGGCTCTCAGCGAACTGCGGGTGCGATCGCAGGCTGGTGATCAGGGCCGCTCCGTCGATGCCAGGCAACAGGATGTCCACGATCAGCACGTCGGGCCGCAGCCGCCCCACCATCGCCAGCCCGGCGATGCCGTCATCCGCAACGTGGAACTCGACCTCGGGAAAGCGCTGCCGGATGAGCATCGTCATGAGGTTCTGGTAGTGCACCGAATCCTCGATGAGCAGCACGCGGGGGCCGGTACCCCGAGGCGCCACCTGGGCGGGCGGCAGGTCTGGCTCAGGCGCCGGGCCAGCGCCACGCCGCTCGGACAACCACCGGTCGATCGACGCGCGTGAAATCCGCCGATGGCCGCCAGGGGTCTTCCAGGCCTCCAGTTCGCCTCGGTCAACCATCAGTTGCACAGATCGAACCGCCATGCCCAGCAGCCTCGCCACCTCGATGGTGGAGACATGGTCAGAGGCGGCTGGCGCCCGGGTGCTGGTTGGCATGCGTGCAATTCTGCCGGATTTGCGGATGGCGTTCCTGCGGGACCCTGGAAATCATACTCAACTGACAGATATGATAAAGCCATCGCAAGTCAGGAACGCCCACCATGAAGAAGGTACTCATCGTTGAAGATCACGCCGACATCCGCCGCCTGATCCGCATGACCCTCGAATTCGAGAACTGCGAAATCATCGAGGCGAACAACGGCGCCAGTGGTCTGGAAGCGGCGGCTCAGTCCACACCCGACGTGGTGCTGCTCGATGTGATGATGCCTGGCGAGATTGACGGCCTGGAGGCCTGCCGCCGGCTGAAATCCGACCCTCGGTTCCTGGGTACCCACGTGGTCATGCTGTCGGCCCGCGGTGCGGCGATGGACCTGGAGCGCGGCAACGAGGCAGGCGCCGACGCGTATCTGGTCAAACCCTTCAGCCCGCTGCAACTGATCCAGGTCATCGAGAACCTGGGCGCGACACCGGCCCGATCGATCTTCGCAGCACTGTGAGGGCAAGCCCGTGAACACCGATCAATCATTGACCGGCGACGGCAACAGCTTCGACCTGGCCGCCTCGGCGCAGATGGAAGCCATCGTGACCGACCTGGCCCGCATGTACCGCGAGCGCAACGAGGCCTTGGAAGAGGTGGCCCGCGCCCACCACGATGCGCTGCTTCGCCTGGCCCTGGCGGCAGACTACAAGGATGACGACACCGGCGTGCACATCGTGCGCATCGGCTTCATGTCCGAGGCGCTGGCCTTGCTGCTGGGCAAGGGCGACAACTATGCGGCACTGCTGCGCCAGGCCTCGCCAATGCATGAC
>CAYJEC010000180.1:0-6743 GCA_964369025.1 uncultured Ideonella sp.
GCGGTGTTGGCCACCAGACCTTGGGCAAGCTCGGCGAGTTCGCGGCGACGTGGAAGGTCAGCCTGTTCGAGGCCCTGTTCGCCGAGAGCCTGCCGGCGGCGCTGCCGGCCAAGGCCATCGGCTCGCTGCACGAGTTCGGCCGGTACGTGAACGACCTCGAGTACAAGGCCCGCAACACGATGGGCTCGGAAGACGCCAAGGCCCTGCTGCTGGCCTGGCTGAAGGACATCGACTATGAGAAGCACCTCTACGACAGCGAGGACAGCGAGAAGCTCGCCGCGTCGCGCTGGACCAACGTGCTGGACTTCGTCGACTGGGTCGCCAAGCGCTGCGGTGGCCAGATCACGCAGGAGGGGGGCAGCTTCGAGAGCGAGAAGAAGAGCGTGCTCGAGGTGGCGCAGAGCATCAGCGTGATCCTGAGCCTGGCCGAGCGTGGCGACGAGCAGGACGTGGTGACCCTGTCCACCCTGCACGCCAGCAAGGGCCTGGAGTGGCCGCACGTGGTGCTGGTGGGCGTCAACGAGGGCCTGCTGCCCTTCCGCAGCGACGACGACGAGATGACTCCCGAGCGCCTGCAGGAAGAGCGGCGGCTGATGTACGTGGGCATCACGCGGGCGCAGAAGACCCTGGTGGTCAGCACGCTGCGCCGGCGCAAGAAGGGCCGCGACACGGTGGCGGGGGTGCCCAGCCGCTTCATTGCCGAGATGAAGCTGCACCTGGCGCAGGGGCACGAGGACCCGAAGGACAAGCTCAAGCGCATCCGTGCCGAGCTGGCGGCCAAGGCGCTGGCGGCAGTGCCGGGACCTTGAGGGGCGCCCTGCCTGATGTGGTCCTGATGCCATCCTGATGCCGGAGCGGGTACTGTTCGCGGATGAGCCGCTTCCCTCACTCCCTATGGGCCCCGCCAGGCCACCGGGCGGCAAGCTGGCGCCGCCGCCTCGCGGGAGGCGCTGCGGCGTTCGCGCTGTGGGCCTTGGCCTTTGGCGGTGCCGTGGCGCTGGACCACCATGTGGACCTGGCCAACCAGGCCATGTTGTTTGTCACCGCCTCGGTGCTGGCCAGCATCTGGTTGGGCGCGCCGGTGTCCTTCGCCTTCGCGCTCATGTGCATGTTGAGCCTCAATTGGGGCTTCGTGCCGCCGCGCGGCAGCTTCACCGTCGACCTGGAGCGGCACGCGGTGCTGCTGGGTGCGATGCTGTTGGTGAGCTGGCTGATCGCCGGTCTGGTCTGGCGCCTGCGTGCGCAGGCGGCCGCAGCGCGTGACGCGGCGTGCTGGGCCGCCCGCCTGCAGGTGGTGGGTGAGGCCTTGCGGGACAGTGCCGACCCCTCTGCACAGGCCCAGCCGATCGCCGAGGCGCTGGCCGCGCTGGGGGGGAGGCCAGCCGCGCTGATGCTGCTGCATGACGAGTTGCCGCCGGCCGACCTGGCCGAGATGGCGCTGTGGCACGGCGAGGTGAGCGACGACGAACGGGCCGGCCTCTGGCTGTGCCTGCGGCAGTCACAGCCATTCGGACCGGGCACCGGCCGCCATGGCGAGCAGCCGGCGTGGTATCTGCCGCTGCGCTCACGCGGCGCCAGCCACGGTGCGGCGCTGGTTCGTTTGGCCAACCCCGAATCCGCCAACGACGCGGACCGCGCACGGGCACAGGCACTGTGTGATCTGCTGGGTTTGTCGCTGCAACGCGCTGCGCTGGCCCGTCAGACCGAGGCCGCACGCGAGCTCGCGCAGACCCAGGGCGTGCGCAATGCCTTGCTGGCCTCGATCTCGCACGACTACCGCACGCCGTTGGCGGTGATCCTCGGAGCGGCGTCCTCGCTGCAAACCCAGGGCGAACGGCTCTCGGTGGTGCAGCGCGAACGCCTCGCGCAGCAAATCGTCGACGAGGTCGAGCAGCTCAGCCGCATGACCGACAACACTTTGCAGCTGGCCCGACTCGACGCGCCCGGCGTGGCGCTGCGGCTCGACTGGGAGTCGGCCGAGGAGATCGTCGGCACGGCACTGGCCCATGCGCGGCGGCGCGACCCGCAACGTCGGCTGCATGGCCGGCTGGAGCCGAATCTTCCGCTGCTGCGTTGCGATGCGCTGCTGCTGTCCCAGCTGTTGGACAACCTGGTCGACAACGCGTTGAAGTACAGCGAAGGCCCGGTTGAACTGGTGGCGCGCCTGCAGGCGCCCGGCGAGGCATCGGGATGGCCCCAGGTGGTGATGTCAGTGCGTGACCGCGGCGTGGGCATCGCGCCGGCCGAGCGGCGCCGGGTGTTCGAGGTGTTCCAGCGCGGCGACGCGGCACCCACCACGCGCGGCGCGGGCGTCGGGTTGGCGGTCTGCCGGGCCATCGCCCGTGCCCACTGGGGCGAGCTGAAGTTGCGCGCCCGGGCGCACGGCGGCAGCAGCTTCGAACTGTGGTTGCCTGTGGTGCCGGTGCCGGCACATGAAGGCTCTCGCGCATGATCCGGGTGCTCCTGGTCGAGGACGACCGCGACCTGCGCGGCACGCTCCGCGACGCGCTGGCACTCGAAGGCTACGAGGTCAGCACCGCGGCGAGCCTCAGCGAGGGCCTGGCGCTGTGGACACACGCCCGGCCTGCACCCGATCTGGTGCTGCTCGACCTGGGTTTGCCCGACGGCGACGGCGAAACCCTGCTGGCCACGCTGCGCCGGCGGGATGCCACGCCAGTGCTGGTGATCTCTGCGCGCCAGGCCGACGGGCAGAAGATCCGCCTGCTCGATGCCGGTGCAGACGACTATCTGGTCAAGCCCTTCAGCATCGCCGAGTTGCTGGCTCGTCTGCGTGTCGCATTGCGCCACCGTGGCACCGCCACCTTGCCGGCCCAGACGCGCTATGAAGCCGGTGGCCTGGTGGTGGATCTGGCGGCGCACCGCGTCAGCCTGGGCGGCGATACCGTGCACCTCACGCCCACCGAGTTCAAGCTGTTGGCCCGGCTGGTGCGCAGCGCCGGGCAGGTGGTCACCCACCGGCAATTGCTGTCCGACGTATGGGGTGACGAGTTCACCGAACACACCCACTACCTGCGCCTCTACATGGGCCAGTTGCGTGCCAAGCTGGAGGCCGATCCGGCCGACCCGCAGTTGCTGCTCACCGAGCCGGGTGTCGGGTATCGGCTGCTCGACTGAACATCCATATGCGTTCCTGACGGCGGCCCCGCCACCATGGCGGCAGCCTCACTACAGGAACGGTTCATGTCCACTGAAACCACGCTGCAAAGACAGTCGCTGGGCGCCGCCACGCTGGGCGCCATCGGCGTCGTCTACGGCGACATCGGCACCAGCCCGCTCTACACCGTCAAGGAGGTGTTCGCGCCGGTCACCGGCGTGGCGCTGACGCCTGAAAATCTTATTGGTGCGGTGTCGGTGATCTTCTGGGCCTTGATGCTGGTGGTCACGCTGAAGTACGTGACCCTGATCCTGCGTGCCGACAACCGCGGCGAGGGTGGCGCCTTGGCGCTCACCGCGTTGGCGGCGCAAGCGGTCGCCGACCGGCCACGGCTGCGCCTGGCGCTGCTGTCACTGGGGGTCTTCGGCGCCACGCTGTTCTATGGCGACAGCGTGATCACGCCGGCCATCTCGGTGCTGGGCGCGATGGAGGGCTTGACGGTGGTGACGCCTGACCTCGCGGCCTGGGTGTTGCCACTGAGCATCGCGGTGCTGATCGGCCTGTTCGTCGTGCAGCGCTTCGGCACCGCAGCGGTCGGAAAGGCCTTCGGGCCGGTGATCCTGCTGTGGTTCGCGGTGTTGGGCATCACTGGCGTCATGCAGATCGCGCAGCAGCCGGCGATCCTCGCTGCGCTGAACCCGCTGCATGCCTTCCAGTTCCTGGCGGAGCGCGGCTGGCATGTGTTTGCGGTGGTGGGCGCGGTGGTCCTGGCCCTGACCGGCGCAGAGGCCTTGTACGCCGACATGGGCCACTTCGGCCGCCGGCCGATCCAGTTGGCATGGACCGGGCTGGTGTTGCCGGCGTTGGCGCTCAACTACATGGGGCAGGGTGCCTTGTTGATGGGCGACCCGTCGGCCATCGAGAACCCTTTCTACCGGCTGTTCCCGGACGCCTGGGTGCTGCCGGCAGTGGGCTTGGCAACGCTGGCCGCCATCATTGCCTCGCAGGCGGTGATCTCCGGTGCCTACTCGGTCACCCGCCAGGCCATCCAGCTGGGCTTCCTGCCGCGCATGGCGGTGCGTTTCACCTCGGCGCGCGAGTTCGGCCAGATCTACATGCCGGCGGTGAACTGGGCCCTGCTGGGCGGCGTCGTCGCGGCGGTGCTGGCGTTCGGCAGCTCATCGGCGCTGGGCGGGGCCTACGGCATCGCCGTCACGCTGACCATGCTGATCACCACGGTGATGACTTTCTTTGTGGTGCGCGAGAGCTGGCGCCTGCCGGCGCCACTGGCCTGGGGGGCAACACTTTTCTTTCTTGCCGTCGACGCGGCGCTGGTGGCGGGTTGCGCCGTCAAGCTGTTCGACGGGGGCTGGTTTCCGCTCGCCTTGGGCCTGGGCCTGTTCACCCTGATGAGCACCTGGGCCCGCGGCCGAGCCCAGATGATGGACAGCATTCAGCGCGATGGGCTGGCGCTGGCGCCATTCATTTCCAGCCTGGATCCGTCTGATCTGCAGCGCAGCACCCGCACCGCCGTCTACCCTGTGGCCAACCCCGAGATGGTGCCGCAGGCCCTGTTGCACAACCTGAAGCACTATCAGGTGCTGCACGAGCGCAACCTGATTTTGACGGTGAACTATCGCGAGGTGCCCTGGGTGGCGCCGTCAGAGCGCGTCACCGTGCAGGCCTTGGGCAACGACTTCTGGCGCGTGACCCTGCACTTCGGCTTCATGGACACGCCGGACGTGCCACAGGCCCTCACCCTGGCCGAAGCGCAGGGCCTGAAGGTGCCAGCCTTCGAAACGAGCTACTTTCTCAGCCGCGAGACGGTGGTGCCGACACCGGGCATCGGCATGGCCGGCTGGCGCGAGCGGATGTTCGCGGCCTTGAGCCGCAACGCGCGCAGCGCCGCGGAGTACTTCCGCTTGCCAGACAACACCGTGGTGGAACTCGGGACGCGCGTCCAGATTTGACGGCGGCACTTGGCACGCAGCGTGGCAGCGGTACACCGCTGCCGGGTGGGCCATCTACTACTCGTAGACCTCGGCGTTCGGGTCGGTGGCTTCGAGCTCGTAGGCCGCAGCCAGCATCGCCAGCCGGCCGATGACGCCATACATGTAGAAGCGGTTCGGCGCGCTGACGCCGGGCTTCTCGCCGGGCTTGGGCAGGTGGTGGCTCTCGGAAAAGGCCAGCGGCACGAAGCTGGAGCCGGGCGCGTTGAGGTTCTCGTCGATGCCGCGGTCGGCGTGGATGCGGTAGAAGCCGCCGACCACGTAGCGGTCGATCATGTAGACCACCGGCTCGGCCACCGCGTCGTTGACGCGCTCGTAGGTCGGCACGCCCTCCTGGATGATCACCTCGGTGACCTCCTGGCCGTCTTTCACCACCGACATCTTGTTCTTGGTGCGGCGGTTCAGCTCGTCGAGCTCCTTGGCGTCGCGCACCGTCATGATGCCCATGCCGTAGGTGCCGTTGTCGGCCTTGACGACGACGAATGGCTTCTCGTTGATGCCGTATTCCTTGTGCTTGCGGCGGATCTTGGACAGCAGCGTGTCGACGTTGCTCTGCACACAGTCGAGCCCGGTGCCCTCGTTCCAGTCGACCTGGCCGCAGCGTGCGTACATCGGGTTGATCAGCCACGGATCCATGCCTAGCAGCTTGGCGAACTTCTTGGCCACTTCCTCGTAGCTCTGGAAGTGCTGGGTCTTGCGGCGCACGGACCAGCCGGCGTGCAGCGGCGGCAGCAGGTACTGCTCGTGAAGGTTCTCGAGCACCTTCGGTACGCCTGCCGACAGGTCGTTGTTGAGCAGGATGGTGCAGGGGTCGAAATTCTTCAGCCCCAGACGGCGCTTGCTTCGCAGCAACGGCTCGAGGGTCAGGCTGCTGCCGTCGGGCAGTGCCAGCGCGGTCGGCTCGGTGATCGCCTCGTCCAGCGTGCCCAGGCGCACGTTCAGGCCGGCCAGCGAGAAGATCTGCATCAGCCGCTGCACGTTCATCAGGTAGAACATGTTGCGGGTGTGCTTCTCGGGGATCAGCAGCAGGTTCTTGGCCTCGGGGCAGATCTTCTCGATCGCCGCCATGGCCGCTTGAACCGCCAAGGGCAGCATCTCCGGCGTCAGGTTGCTGAAGCCGCCGGGGAACAGGTTGGTGTCCACCGGCGCCAGCTTGAAGCCGGCGTTGCGCAGATCCACCGAACAATAGAACGGTGGGGTGTGCTCCATCCATTCGAGCCGGAACCAGCGCTCGATGGCCGGCATGGACTCCAGCATGCGCTGCTCCA
The DNA here is from genome assembly GCA_964369025.1 of uncultured Ideonella sp. GTDB lineage: Bacteria > Pseudomonadota > Gammaproteobacteria > Burkholderiales > Burkholderiaceae_C > Ideonella. Next base: position 6,393 of record CAYJEC010000180.1, read on the forward strand.
GCTCGTTGATGGGGCCGGTGAGCGCGGTAACGAGGTGCGGGACCATGGCAGGCGGGGCGCGTGAGGGGAGAAGGAATTCTGGCAGATGGCGGCGGCCGGACCGAATGCAACGCCGCCCATGAAAAAAGGGCTGCCCGGAGGCAGCCCTTTCGGCTTGTCGAGGTGTCCGGCTTACTTGTTGTAGGCCGTCTCGCCGTGCGAGGTGATGTCCAGACCCTCGCGCTCCTCGTCTTCCGGCACCCGCAGGCCGATGACCAGGTCGACGATCTTGAAGGCCACCAGGGAGACGACGCCCGACCACACGATGGTGATCAGCACGGCCTTGGCCTGGATCCAGACCTGGCCGGCGAT
>CAYJEC010000181.1:0-6650 GCA_964369025.1 uncultured Ideonella sp.
TCACCAAGGGCGTGACCGAGCCCTACCGCATGTTCACCAGCCGCGCCGAGTTCCGCCTGCAACTGCGCGAAGACAACGCCGACGCCAGGTTGACTGAGCTGGGGCGAGAACTGGGGCTGGTGGACGATGCCCGCTGGACCGTGTTCAACCGAAAGCGCGATGCCGTTTCACGTGAAACAGAGCGGCTGCGATCGACCTGGGTCCACCCCGGCATCCTCGCTGCGGCGGACAGCGAGCGCTTGCTGGGAAAGGCCATCGAGCATGAGTACGCGTTGGCCGATCTGTTGCGCAGGCCCGGCATCGGCTATGACGCTGTGGCGGCCGTGGCTTGCCTGGCGCGGCCCGGCGCCGGTGTTTCACGTGAAACACTGCAGGTCGAACTGGGCCATGAGCTCGCCAACACGGTGCTCGAGCAAGTGGAAATCGCCATCAAGTACGCCGGCTATATCGACAAGCAGGTGGAGGAGGTGGGCCGCGCCAAGGCGTACGAGAACCTGACGCTCCCGCTCGATCTGGACTACAGCCAGGTCACCGCACTGAGCTTCGAGGTCAGGCAGAAGCTGACGCGCCACCGACCGGAGACCCTGGGCCAAGCGGCGCGCATTTCCGGTGTCACGCCGGCCGCCATCTCGCTGCTGATGGTTCACCTCAAGAAGAAGCGCATCCACGGGTTCCAGGCTTCGCATGCGAACGCCACGCTGGACGCCGCCTGAACATGACCGACCCCAACCGTTCCGTGTTGGCTGCCCACCTGCGGGCTGGCCTGCGGGATCTGGCCCTGGATCTGCCTGAATCCGCGGTCGATCATCTTCTGCAGTACCTGGCCCTCATCGGCCAGTGGAACCGCGTCTACAACCTGACCGCAGTGCGTGAACCCGAGGCGATGCTGCGACAGCATCTGCTCGACTGCCTGGCGATCGTCGGTCCACTGCGCCGTGCGCTGACCTCTGGCGCCCCACGCCGCTTGCTGGATGTGGGCAGCGGCGCTGGGCTGCCTGGCGTGGTGCTGGCGATCTGCGAACCCGACTGGCAGGTGACCTGTGTCGACACCGTCGCCAAGAAGGCCAGCTTCATCCGTCAGGTGGCCGCCGAACTGGGCCTGCCCAACCTGCACGCTGTGCACCAGCGGGTTGAGGACATGCCGGCGGGCTCCCGTTTCGACCTGGTCACATCGCGCGCCTTCGCGACACTGGCGGACTTCGTGGCTCTCACGCGCGAGCGGCTCACTCAGGGCGGGGTATGGGTGGCGATGAAAGCCCACCTGACCGGCGATGAGCGGCAGGGCGTGCCGACGGGTGTCGACATGTTCCACGTGGAACCCTTGTCCGTGCCGGGGTTGGACGCCGCCCGTTGCCTGGTCTGGATGCGGCCAGGCTGACCCGCTGGCAAGCGCCGCCTGACCACAGCCAGCCCACCGGTTACCCACAGGACAGCACGACCATCGTCCACAGTCTTGTCCACAGAACCCAACCCACGGATCCTCTCGCCCATGACCGAACTCCTTGCCACTGTCTTCGGCCCGCTCGCAGGTATCGCCGACTACGGTGGATTCTGCGCGGCCGTCCTGCTCTTCCTGGCCCTGCCCGGCCCGGGCACGTTCACGCTGCTGACCTCCACCGGGCAGGGCGGCTTCCGTGCCGGCGCCGCCGCCACGCTGGGCATCATCCTCGGCGACCAGGTCTTGCTTTGGCTGGCGGTGGCCGGTGTCGCCGCGTTGCTGGCGGCGCACCCGGTGTGGTTCGACGCGGTTCGCTACGCCGGTGCGGCCTACCTGGCCTGGATAGGCCTGAAACTGGTCTTCGCGCGCGACGGCGAATCGGCCAACCCGGTGCGCATCCTGCCGCACCACTACGCCCGCCAAGCCTTCCTGATCACGCTGTTGAACCCGAAGGCGATCGTCTTCTACATGGCATTCTTTCCCCTGTTCATCGACCCCGCCACGCACCGAGGCCTGCCGACCTTTGCGCTGATGGCCGCCACCATCGCGGCAATCACTGCGGCCTACTGCCTGGCGCTGAGCGCGGGGGCACAGGCCGTATCCCGGCAGGTCAGGGCGCACGAAAGGCTGGCACGCGGGCTGCAACGCCTGGCCGGCGTGTTCCTGATCGGCTTCGGCTGGCGCTTGCTGCGCGATTGAACCGCCAGCCGCGCTGCCTTCTGCGGCGACAATCTGCTTACCCTGTCCAGACCATCGGCCCCGCTGCCCCATGCCCCGCATCTTCTGCATTGCCAACCAAAAGGGCGGCGTCGGCAAGACGACCACCTGCGTGAACTTGGCCGCCGGCTTGTCCCGGCTGGGGCAGCGCGTGCTGCTGGTCGACCTCGACCCCCAAGGCAATGCCACCATGGGCTCGGGGGTCGACAAGCGCCAATTGGAATCCAGCGTCTATGACGTGCTGCTGGAGAGCGCCAGCATCGCTGAAGCCCGGTCCCGGTCAGACAAGGGGGGCTACGACGTGCTGGGCGCCAACCGCGAACTGGCCGGTGCCGAGGTGGAGTTGGTGGCCCTGGATCACCGCCACGAGCGCCTGCGGCGTGCGCTGAAGCAGGCCGCTGCCGACTACGACTTCGTGCTGATCGACTGCCCGCCCAGCCTGAGCCTGCTGACGCTGAACGGCCTGTGCAGCGCACATGGCGTGATCGTGCCGATGCAATGCGAGTACTTTGCGTTGGAGGGCCTGACCGACCTGGTCAACACCATCAAGCAGGTGCACGCCAACCTGAACCGCGATCTTCAGCTGATCGGCCTGCTGAGGGTGATGTTCGATCCGCGCATCACGCTGCAGACCCAGGTCAGCGAGCAGCTCAAGGCGCACTTCGGCGACAAGGTGTTCAACACCGTGATCCCACGCAACGTCCGGCTGGCCGAGGCGCCCAGCTACGGTCTGCCCGGTGTGGTTTTCGACCCCTCGTCCAAGGGCGCCATCGCCTTTGTCGAATTCGCCAAGGAAATGGTCGAGCGTGTCGGCACCGCGCCTGCGGCGGCGGCCACCCAGGGCCCGGCGGGCGCCTAGAGCCCCAGGCCCTCGTCCAGCCGCAGGTGCACGTTCATCGCCTGCACCGCGGCCCCGCTGGCGCCCTTGCCCAGGTTGTCCAGCCGGGCCATCAGCAGCACTTGGCGCTCGTTGGCAAACACGAACAGGTCCACCCGGTTGGTGTCGTTGCAGGCCTGCACATCGAAGAAACCGTTCTCCAACGTGGCCGGATCGGACAACGGCATGACCCGGATGAAGCGCTCGCCAGCGTAGTGCGTGGCCAGGGCCTGGTGCAGGTCCGCCCCGCTGGCACCCGCCCGCAACTGCGATAGATGCAAGGGCACACTCACTGCCAAGCCCTTGTAGAAGCTGGAGACAACAGGCATGAACACCGGAGGCCGGGCCAGGCCGGTGTGGGCCATCATCTCGGGCAGGTGCTTGTGGGCAAGCGCCAGGCCGTACGGCCGCGGTGCGGTCAACACCGGGTCGCCCCCCGCTTCGTACTGCTCGATCATCTTCTTGCCACCACCCGAGTAGCCGGTGATCGAGGTGGCGGTGACCGGTGTCTCCGGCGCCACCAGGCCCGCATCGACCAGCGGCCGCAGCAGCAGGATGAAGGCGCTGGCATGGCAGCCCGGGTTGGCGATGCGCTTGCTCTGGCGAATCAGATCGCGTTGCCCCGGGGCCAGTTCGGGCAAGCCGAAGGCCCAGCCCGGAACCGTGCGGTGGGCCGTGCTCGCGTCAATGAGGCAAGTCCGCGGGTTGGTGACCATGGCCGCGGCTTCGCGCGAGGCGGCATCCGGCAGGCACAGGAACGCCACATCGGCGGCGTTCAGCAGCCGGGCACGCTCGGCGCTGTCCTTGCGCTTGTCGGCGGCGATCTTCAGCACCTCGACGTCCGTGCGCGCCGCCAGGTACTCGTGGATGCGCAAACCGGTGGTGCCTTCCTGGCCGTCCACAAAGACCGCGAATGTCATCGGCTTCCTCTTGCGCAAGAATGGGGGGAACCCTGAAGCATAAGGCAAGGCTCCGAATCCGATGGCGACCCCCGATGACCTGCGGATCCTCCTCCTGCCCGGCTGGCAGAACTCCGGCCCGTCGCACTGGCAATCACGCTGGGAGGCACTGCACGGCGATCTGCGGGTCGATCAGGCGGATTGGGAATGGCCGCGCCGCGGCGATTGGATGGCGCGGTTGGACGAGGTGATCCTGGCAGACGACCGCCCAGCCCTGCTGGTGGCCCACAGCCTCGGATGCCACCTGGTGGCGGCCTGGGCCGCGCACTCCCAGCACACCTCAATCGTGCGCGGGGCCTTGCTGGTGGCGCCACCGGATCTGGAGCAAACCGGGACGCCCGTGCAACTGCATGGCTGGCGGCCGGTGGTACCCACTGCGCTGCCCTTCCCGGCCATCGCCCTGACGAGCGCTGACGACCCCTTCGGCCAACCTGAGCGCACGGCCGCACTGGCGGCAGGCTGGGGCGCCACCCACCACTCGATCGGCGCGCGTGGCCACATCAATGGCGATTCCGGCCTGGGCGAGTGGCCGGAGGGCCGGCGCTGGCTGGCCCGCCTCTGGTGAGGTGGGGCACGCCACCTCAAGCCGGCTGAGCCGCGCCGCTATCGTCGACAATCCTCCGATGGCAACCAAAAAACCCAAGGGCCTGGGCATGGGCCTGGAGGCACTGCTCGGCCCCAAGGTCAGCGACGCTCCGGCCGACGATGTGGCTGCGGGCAACCTGCGGGTGCTGAAGCTCGGCCAGATGCAGCCCGGCCGGTACCAGCCCCGCACCCGCATGGACGAAGGCTCGCTGTACGAGCTGGCCGAGAGCATCCGCAGCCAGGGCGTGATGCAGCCCATCCTGGTGCGCCCACTGGCCGAAAGCGGGCGCTACGAGATCATCGCCGGCGAACGCCGCTTCCGCGCCGCCCAGTTGGCCGGGCTCGACGAGGTGCCGGTGCTGGTCAAGGCCGTGCCGGACGAGGCCGCTGCCGTGATGGCGCTGATCGAGAACATCCAGCGGGAGGATCTGAATCCGCTGGAGGAGGCGCAGGGCCTGAAGCGGTTGGTCGACGAGTTCGGCCTGACCCACGAGCAGGCCGCGCAGGCCGTGGGCCGTTCGCGCAGCGCCGCCAGCAACCTGCTGCGCCTGCTGAACCTGGCCGCGCCAGTGCAGCAGATGCTGATGGCCGGCGACGTGGACATGGGCCACGCGCGAGCCCTGCTGCCGTTGCCGGCAGCGCAGCAGATACTCACTGCCAACGAGATCGTCGCCAAGAAGCTCTCGGTGCGTGACGCCGAGCGTTTGGCCAACAAGGCCCTGAACCCCGGCCGCCAGACACCCTTGCTGCGCATGCGGCAAGACAAGTCGCGCGACATCGTCCGGCTGGAAGAACAACTCGCCGACGCGTTGACCGCCGACGTGGAGATCCGCGTTCAACGCAAGACCAAGCGAGGCGAGCAGGGCGAGATCGCCATCCGCTTCGGCTCGCTCGACGAACTGTCGGGCCTGCTGGACAAGCTGGGCGCTGTCGAGCGGTAGCGCTCCTGACGCGTGGCCATGACCGGCATGGCTTCCCACCTGCCGCCTAAACACGTATAACGAAAGCAGCCCGCAGTCGCGGGCGGCCCGTGCACGTGGCATGGGGCAGGGCGATCGTCGGAACTGCCCGCCCCCTGGCCCACTATTTGCTCGATAGAAGGAAAGAAAGCAGCAGAAGCTGTCACCGTCAATGCCTCAACGGGCGTTGAACACCATGAAGACCGGAAAGCTCTGATGACGCCCGGGTCCGTACAGCCGGGACGCCATCAGAACTTCCCAGACATCGCGCCGGAGGGAACCCCGCGCGGTGCCGCCCTGACATTTCGACAGGAGGTCTTTCATGGACGTGATCAGCAGCTTCGCCGCCCGCTTCGAGCGCACCCGCGAGGAGGAACTCTCCCTCGCGGACTACCTGGCCGAATGCAAACGCAACCCGCTGGCCTACGCCACCGCGCCGGAGCGCATGCTCAAGGCCATCGGCGAGCCGCACATGGTGGACACGCGCAACGACCCGCGCATGTCCCGCCTGTTCGCCAACAAGATCATCAAGGTCTACCCGGCCTTCGCCGAGTTCTATGGCATGGAGGACGCGATCGAGCAGGTCGTCTCCTATTTCCGCCATGCTGCGCAGGGGCTTGAGGAGAAAAAGCAGATCCTCTATCTGCTGGGCCCCGTCGGCGGTGGCAAGAGCTCCATCGCCGAGCGCCTGAAGGCGCTGATGCAGGACGTGCCCTTCTACGCCATCAAGGGCTCGCCGGTGAACGAGTCTCCGTTGGGCTTGTTCGATGTCGAAGAGGACGGCCCGCTGCTCGAAAGCGAGTACGGCATCCCGCGCCGCTACCTCAACCGCATCATGAGCCCTTGGGCCGTGAAGCGTCTGGAGGAGTTCGGCGGTGACATCCGCCAGTTCAAGGTGGTCAAGCGCCACCCCAGCGTGCTCAAGCAGATCGGCGTGGCCAAGACCGAGCCTGGCGACGAGAACAACCAGGACATCTCCAGCCTGGTCGGCAAGGTCGACATCCGCAAGCTGGAGACCTACGCGCAAGACGACCCGGACGCCTACAGCTACTCCGGCGGCCTGTGCCTGGCCAACCAGGGCCTGCTGGAGTTCGTAGAGATGTTCAAGGCTCCGA
>CAYJEC010000182.1:0-378 GCA_964369025.1 uncultured Ideonella sp.
GGGCGGGGGGTGGGCATGGCCCCTTCCCTCACGGGAAGGGGTTGGGGATGGGTGGGGTTCCTCGCAGCCGAAGCAGTGAGCCAGTTTCTCGGCCCACCGCTTGAAGATCCCCCCACAAGTCCCCCTCACTCTTGACGGGGGCGCCGTGGGGGGAGCGCGGTGGGACGACTGGCGCACGGGCTGCCCATTCCCCACGGCCGGCGCAGCGTCGCGGCCGATGTGCCAGCTCGCCTGGCGCAGCGGTTGCAGCGCAGCCGACCGAACGATCACGAGCAGCGGCGGCTCTGCGGCCGACGTGCCACCAAGCGAAGCGACTGGCGCGGCGGTCGAGCCGCTGATCGCTGGCTGCGCAGCGGCAAAGCCGCTGCGGGCATTTCA
>CAYJEC010000182.1:388-6632 GCA_964369025.1 uncultured Ideonella sp.
CGGCGGCTCTGCGGCCGACGTGCCACCAAGGGAGCCGAAGGCGAGCGACTGGCGTGGCGGTCGAGCCGCTGCGAGCACCTCACTGCACCCGGACTTCAGCGGCCCGGCGACGGGCTTGGCTGGTGACCGGGGTGGCGATCTGGCCGGCGCCGCACCGAGCGGAGCGCAGCGCAGCGACCTGCAAGCCGGTCAGTTCGCCAAGCGGGCCTCGTTCACGCGCAGCGTGAAGGAAATAGGGCCCGCGGTCCCCGGGCGCGGGAAAGGGCCACCGCGTGCTTCAGCCGGCACCGCCGGCCTGGCTGTGTTGCGTCAGGGATGGAAGCCCGTCAGGGGCGAGACGCCGGTACCCCGGTGGCTCGACGCGCAGCGCGACAGCCCGGCCCCGCGCAGCGGGGAGACGCCCAGGCCCACCGGGAACTGGCATCAGCAGCAGCGATGCATCCACTGCGCACACCCACAGCGTCTTTCTCAACCTTGATCGCTATGTCGCCACCTTCGACAACATCGAGTGGGGCTTCTAGACTCCGGCCGATGCGCAACGCCATCAAAACCGTCGCGCGCACGAAAGCAACTGCCAGCACGGTGATGACGATTCATATCGACATCGGACAACTAGTCGCAGCGGTGCGCCGCCATGTCCCAATCTCGCCGAAGGCGGCCCTCGCCATCCGGAACGACTTCGGCACGCTCTTCAGCACGACACGAGTCGCCGTGGTGTCCCGCGCTCCCAACGGCAAGACCACAGCTGCAGGCGACCGGGCTATGAACTCACCGCCGAGTGCGACGCAGTGACAAGATTCGTGATCGGCCCTGATGTCGCCTTGCACCTGGCCCAGTTGCAGGCCGTTGTACCGGCGCGGCACCAGCTCTTGGCGCCGACCTTGATCCGCTCCCAGGTCCTGGCCCAGCTCTACAGCCTGGTCCGGCGCGGTGAACTCGACCGAAAAGCCGCCGAACGCCAGCTCGACCACATGCGCGGCCTTCGGCTGCGCCTGCTTGGCGACCGAGTGCTGCAAAGCCTCGCCTGGAAGATCGCCGACCAACTTGGCTGGCCCGACACCTTCGTGGCCGAGTACATCGCCCTGACCCAACTTCAGGCCGATGCCTTCGTCTGCATGGACCCCGCACTCGCACGTGCCATCGGCAACACCGTCACCGTAGCGTCCATCGACGACCTGCTCGGCAGCGCGTAGTCCCGACTGGGAGCCGTCCTGCGAGGCAACTGGAAGCCGCCAGGTCACGAACAGCGATGTTGCGTTATTACTGTAGTCATTGACGTTCACATTCACTTCGCAACACAATGCACCCATGAAGGCAACCGACGCCGCGACCGCATCCACCCACGAACAGCAGGTCCTGCGCCTTGCGCGCAAGCGCACCCTGCTCCGCGCGCGCGACCTGACGCAGCAGGGCCTGCCAACCATCGCCCTGACGCGCCTGGTGCAGGCCGGCAAGCTCGAGCGCGTGGCGCGCGGCCTCTATGGCCTGCCCGGCGCCGCGATCAGCGAGCACCGCTCGCTGGCAGAAGTCTCGGCACGCGTGCCCAAGGGCGTGGTTTGCCTGCTCTCCGCCCTACGGGTCCACGAGATCGGCACCCAGGCCCCCCATGAAGTCTGGATCGCCATCCCGCCGCACATGGTGAGCCCAAGGCTGGACCAGCCTGCTATTCGTGTCGTGCGTATGTCGGAGGCGGCACTGACCGATGGCGTCGATCGCCTGAAGATCGACGGCGTCGACGTGCCGGTCTTTAGCGCCGCCCGGACCGTCGTTGACTGCTTCCGGTTCCGCAACAAAATCGGCCTGGATGTGGCGCTGGAAGCGCTCCGCGACGGCTGGACCCAGCGCAAGTTCACGCTGGATGACCTCTGGCTCCACGCCACGCGCGGGCGTGTGGCCAACGTCATGCGCCCCTACATCGAGGCCATCACGGCATGACCGCCAACCGCGCTGCGTCGATCCGCGCCAGGCTCAAGCAGCACACCGACACGTCGAAGCAGGACTTCAACCTGACGCTGACCCGGTACGGGCTGGAACGCCTGCTCTACCGACTGTCCATCTCCGAGCACGCACCGAATTTCCTGCTGAAGGGCGCGCTGCTATTCCAACTCTGGTACGGCCAGCCGCACCGGCCGACACGGGACGCCGATCTGCTGGGTTTCGGCCCCGACGACGTATCCACGCTGGTCGGTGTCTTCCGATCGATCGCCATCATCGCAGTGGACGACGGCGTCGTCTTCGATGCCACGTCGGTCGCGGGCAGCCCGATCCGCAAGGACGCCGGCTACGGCGGCGTGCGCATCGATCTGCGCGCAACCCTCGACGGCGCCCGCCTGTCCCTGCAGATCGACATCGGCTTCGGTGATGCCGTCACGCCGGCAGCGCAGTCCATCGCCTACCCCACCCTGCTGCCCGACGTCCCCGCACCGACCTTGCGCGCCTACCCCAAGGCCACGGTCGTCGCCGAAAAGCTGCATGCCGTGACCGTGCTGGGCATGACCAACACCCGCATGAAAGATTTCTTCGACCTCGCCCTGCTGTTGCGCGACGACACGCTCGACGATGCAGAACTGCAGCAAGCCGTCGAAGCGACCTTCGCCCGCCGACAGACGGCCATGCCCAGCACCCTGCCCATCGGCCTGAGCGATGCCTTTGCCGACGACACCACCAAGCAGACGCAATGGCGAGCGTTCCTGAACAAGAACAAGCTGGACCCGATGGCCCTTCGCGAGGTGATCGGGGCCATCCGAGCGCGTGCGACGCAGTTCGGATTTCCAAGGCAGTAGGACCTGCGCCAGACCAGCCATGCGCAAAACGCTGTTCGACTTCACTGACCCCAGCGCGGCGACCGCGTGGCACGCCATCGACGACCGCGTGATGGGCGGCATCTCTCGCAGCACACTGCGCCACGACCCAGCAGGTCACGCCGTGTTCGAGGGAACCGTCTCGCTGGAGCGCAACGGCGGCTTCGCATCGGTGCGGTCCAGCCCCGGCGAACGGGGCCTGGCTGGCGCCAAGGCCTGCTTGATCGAACTGCGCGGTGACAACAAGCAGTTCAAGCTCAGCCTGCTGACCGACGACGGCTTCGACAGCCTGAACTACCAGGCCAGCTTCGCCCCCCAGGGCGCCGACTGGCAGACCTTTCACCTGCCGCTGGCCGACTTCCGCGCCAGCTTCCGCGGACGCGAGGTCACCGACTCACCGCCACTCGACCCTGCACGCATCCGCCAGGTTGGCCTGATGATCGCGGCACGCCAGGCCGGCCCCTTCGCGCTCGACATCCGGCGGATCGGTCTGGCCTGAGCGCATGCAGAAGGGGCGCCGCCGACGCCCCCAGTGCGGCCTAAACCAGGCCCCGCTCGGCAAAGGAGCAGACATCGGCGCCCGCCACTACCAGGTGATCGAGCACCCGCACGTCCACCAGCGCCAGCGCCGTCTTCAGCGTCTGCGTCAGGAACTCGTCGGCCCGGCTCGGCTCGACCGAACCCGAGGGGTGGTTGTGCGCCAGGACGACAGCCGCAGCATTGACCGCCAGAGCCTCTTTGACCACCTCGCGCGGATACACCGAGGTCTGCGTCACCGTGCCGCGAAACATCTGCTTCAGCTCGATGATCCGGTGCTGTGCATCCAGGAACAGCACGCAGAACACCTCGTGCTCCAGCGCCCCGATCTCCAGGCGCAGATAGTCCTTCACCGCCTGCGGCGACGACATCGTGGCGCCGCGCCGAACGCGATGCGACAAGACGCGCCGCGCCTGCGACAGCACCTCCTCGGCACGCGCAGGACGGTACTGACCATCGACATCGCGCACCAGCAGCGCATCGACAGCAACGACGGAAGAAGTGGAAGACAGCGACATGGCGAACTCCGGTCTGTGTCGGGCGGGATTGCCCGAGACCGAAGCACCACGCCGCAGCGCAGCAGTCAGGGTTCGAAGACGGCCGCAGGCCGCAAGCGCTCGCCTGAGCGAGCGCGCAGACCTTGACGGCGAGAACGGCGTGGTAGCGTGGGTAGTCACGGCAAGCCCCCACCGCACGCCACCTTGCATATCGTGATGCGCGCCGGCAAAGCCGGCCTGGTCGGGATTCGGTTGGCCCTGTCTGCACTCGGCAGGAGGCAGTAGAACGAAAGTAGCCACGAGGGTTCTCAGCCAGCACCTCTGCGGCGCGGCACTTCCGGTGCCCAGATTTCACAAGAGTCGCGCCAAGGTCGCTCGGCGTGCCTGGGCAACCGACGGCGATGCACCGGTGAACTAAACCGCTCGCGCGGTAGGCGCTCCGCGCTCCAGCGTGAGTGGCAGCTCGCCACACAGAAGCGGTATTCCAGCGTGGCGCGCAGCGGTGGCTCAGCCTCTCGGGTAGATGAAAATTCTGCAGTTCGACTTCCTATTTTCTAACCACAGTAGTGGTAAGATTTCAGGAAGCTGAACTTCCGGAAGCCACGATGACCGCGATCCTGCACGCCGAACCCACCTCCGTCCTTTCACGCCTGCAGCAGCTCGGCTTGACCGAAGCGGCGTTGCTGCGCGCGGTCATGGCTAGCTACATCGCCAAGTCGAACTGCACCGAGAACCACCCCCCGCTGTTTCCGCCCATCGCAGCGTGGAGCGAGGCCGTTCGTACGCTGCGTGATGTGCTGAAGTCGGAGGGCTGGACGCGCTTCAATGATCAGAACTCGCCGAAGACCGTGAGCCCAGACGGCTCGATTTCGATCATTGTCTCTACTGGTAATGAAGCAACTGGCATGCCGCATGCGGAGCCTGCTACGACCTCTTCGAAGGGGCCGAACACCGCGGGCGCCATCGAGATCAACCGGAGCATGCAGCTGTACCTTCCGGGCATGGAGCTGCCCGTGCCGCTTCAAGACGAAGACGAGAAGGTGACGACCTGGATCTTGCTGGTACACCACGCCAAGAGTGAGTTGCGTGCGGAGCTGTCGTTGCCGCTGGACGTCGGTAGCGACGGCCGCGTCTCCGTGTGGCAAGAACGGATCATCTTGCGGGCTCAGCCTCTCGATGGCGAGCAGGTGGTGGTCACGCCCCCCGCCCAGCCTGACATCGACGTTGCTGTTCGGCGGAAGGCATGAGCTTCGGTGCAGAGTTCAACCCGAACCGCCTGGGCCTTGCTCGACGACGGAGAGGTCTCACCAAGAGGAAGTTGGCAGAGCTCATCGGCGCAGACGTGCGGGCGGTAACCGCGTACGAGAGTGGGGAGTACAAGCCTGAAAGAGAACGGCTCCTCGTTCTGGCCGAGCAACTGAACTTCCCCGTGCAGTTTTTTGTTGGCTCGGACGTACAGGAGGTGACACCTGACGTAGTCAGCTTTCGATCGATGTCGAAAATGACCGCCGGTCAACGAGACGCGGCGTTGGGCGCTGGCGCGGTCGCGCTTATGCTGAATGAGTGGGTCGAGCAGCGCTTCGAGTTGCCCGCGGCCCAGCTGCCCGACCTGAGCCACGAGGCCAGCCCTGCTGCGGCTGCAGTTGCACTCCGCCGCATTTGGGGTCTCGGCGAGTTGCCGATCAAGAATATGGTCCACCTGCTGGAAGCGCGTGGCGTGCGTGTGTTCTCGCTGTCGCTAGATACTGCCCATGTGGACGCCTACTCCATGTGGCATTCGTCTGTGCCCTTCGTGTTCCTCAACACGATGAAGTCTTGCGAACGCAGCCGATTCGATGCAGCCCATGAACTCGGTCATTTGCTCCTGCATCGTCATGCTGGCCCGAAGGTCAAGGACGCCGAACGTCAGGCCAACGAGTTCGCGTCGGCGTTTCTGATGCCGGAAGGAAGCGTTCTGGCCAACGCGCCGGTCATGGCTACCGTGGATCAGTTGGTCTCACACAAGGTGTTTTGGACGGTCTCAGTCGCGGCGCTTGCCTACAGGCTGAAAGACCTGAAGCTTGTCAACGAATGGCACTACCGGTCTCTCTGCATCGAGATGGCGCAACGTGGCTACCAGAAGTTGGAGCCAAATAGCGCACCCCGGGAAACATCACAGATCTTCCAGAAGGTGTTCGCCGCGCTGCGTGAGGATGGTCTCACGCGCGCCGATATCGCTGATCAACTCGCCGTACACGTCAACGAAATCGACGAGTTGGTCTTCGGCTTGGCGCTAACCGCGCTAACAGGTAATGCGCAGGCACAGAGCCGCCCGCGACGGCCGTTGCTCCAAGTGATCGAGGGTGGACGCGAGTAGGCAAACCTGGTCAGTCGGGTGGGTGCAGAGGGCCGGCCCTCGACTCTCCGTAC
>CAYJEC010000183.1:0-6562 GCA_964369025.1 uncultured Ideonella sp.
AAGCCGCCGCCCTGCTCGGCTTCAAAGTGCACGTCAGCACGCCGCGCGGCTACGAAATTGACGAGAAAATGGCCGTTGGCGCAGACGGGACAAGCGCTGGTAGCTATCAATTTTTTAGCAACCCGCTGGACGCCTGCAAGGACGCAGACCTGGTCACCACCGACGTCTGGACCAGCATGGGCTACGAGGCCGAGAACGAGGCTCGCCTGAAAGCCTTTGCAGACTGGTGCGTGGACACCAACATGATGGCCCTGGCCCAGCCGGATGCGCTGTTCATGCATTGCCTGCCCGCGCACCGCGGCGAGGAAGTGGCAGCGGAGGTCATCGACGGCCCGCAGTCGGTGGTGTGGGACGAGGCTGAGAACAGGATGCATGTGCAAAAGGCGCTCATGGAGTACCTTCTGCTCGGCCGGATCGGCTGACGGGGACTTCAGCGCGCCGTCAGCCCGCGGGCGCATGCTGGCGGCAGGAGACAAAACAACACCATGAAACTTGCGCTGATCACCGATCTGCATGCCAACCGCGAGGCCGTGCAGGCGGTGCTGGATCATGCCCGCGCCCAAGGCGCCGGCCGCTACGCCTTCCTGGGCGACTACGTGGGCTATGGGGCTGACCCAGGCTGGGTCGTCGACACCGTGATGGGTTATGTCGAGCAAGGCGCCATCGCCGTCGGCGGCAACCACGATGCCGGGGTGGTACAGGGCGGCTCGCCCACCATGCGCCCTGACGCCCGCACCGTCGTCGAATGGACACGCGCCCAACTTGACGAAAGGCAACTCGCCTTCCTGACCGGGTTGCCGCTGTCGCGTACCGAAGGCAACATGCTGTTCGTGCATGCCAATGCCTTTGCGCCGGCCGAGTGGGAGTACATCCAGGGCCGCATCGAGGCCGTGCGCAGCCTGCACGCCACGACCTGCCACTACACCTTCTGCGGCCACATGCACGAGCCCAAGCTGTTCCACCTCTCCGGCACCGGCAAGGCGGGCGATTTCGTGCCAACGCCGGGCGTGGCGATCCCGGTGCCGCCGCACCGCCAGTGGCTGGTGGTGCCTGGCTCGGCAGGGCAGCCGCGCGATGGCAACCCGGCGGCCTGCTACGCCATCCTGGACATGGCCGAACAGTTGCTGACCTTTCACCGCGTGCCCTACGACCACGAATCGGCCGCCGACAAGATTCGCCGTGCCGGGCTCCCGGAATCCCTGGCAAACCGGCTTGCGCATGGAGAGTAATTCGCACTTCGGGCCCGACGCTGAGGCCGACGCGCCGCATCGCACCCTGTCGCCCGGGCAGCAGGTTGATCAGTTCCGCCTCGAGGAGGCCCTTCACCAAGGCGGCATGGCCACGCTGTGGAAGGTGGTTCGCGTACACGCGGATGGCACCCCAGCGCCCGCTGACATGCCTTTGATCATGAAGGTGCCGCGCATCAAGGGCGGCGAGGACCCGGCCACCATCGTCGGCTTCGAGGTCGAGCGGATGATCATGCCGATGCTCTCCGGCCCGCATGTGCCGAGGTATGTCGCCAAAGGCGACTTCACCCGCCAGCCCTATATCGTGATGGAGCACATCCCCGGCGCGTCTCTGCGGCCGCGGCTCGACGATGCCCCGCTGGCTCTGGACGAAGTGGTCGAGATCGGCTCGCGCGTGGCCACCGCACTGCACGACCTGCACCGCCAGCACGTGGTGCACCTGGACATCAAGCCCAGCAACATCCTCTTCCGCGCAGATGGCACCGCCGTGCTGATCGACTTCGGCCTGTCGCGCCATGACCACCTGCCCGACCTGCTGGACGAAGAATTCACGCTGCCCATGGGCACCGGGCCGTACATGTCGCCCGAGCAGGTGCAGTTCGTGCGCAACGATCCGCGCAGCGATCTCTTTGCGTTAGGGGTGATGCTCTATCACCTCACCACTGGCGAGCGGCCTTTCGGTGCACCGAACTCGGTGCATGGCCTGCGCAAGCGGCTCTATGTCGATCCGGTGCCGCCACGCGCGCTGCGCAAGGACTGCCCCGCCTGGCTGCAGGAGGTGATCCTGAAGTGCCTGGAGGTCAAGCCCGAGAACCGCTTCCAGAGTGCCGCGCAAATCTCGCTCGCCCTGCAGAACCCGGCCCAGATCCCGTTGACACGGCGGGCAGAGAAGCTTCAGCAAAGCGGGGTGTTCAAGCGCGCCAAGCGCTGGTTCTTTGCCATGGGCTCAGAGCCCGAGGCGCGGCCGGTCAGTGCGGGCGAACTGGTCCACAAGAGCCCCATCATCCTGGCCGCGGTGGACGTGGACAACGCCAGCTCCAAGCTGCTGGAGCAGTTGCGCGAAACGGTGCGCCGCATCGTGCTCACCGAGCCCGGTGCGCGCCTGGCCTGTGTCAGCGTGATGCGCACCGCCCGCATCGGCATGGACGAGCTCACAGACGCTGCGGGCCAGAGCCTGCACGTCAAGCAACTGGTCAGCCTGAAGCATTGGGCCCGGCCGATCAGCAAGGGCCTGAACCTGGACGAAGGCCGGCTGACTTTCCACGTGCTGGAGGCACCGGATCCGGCGACCGCCCTCGTCGAGTTCTCGCGCCGCAACCAGATCGACCACATCGTGATGGGCGCACGCGGCAACTCGGCGCTGCGCCGCTACCTGGGCAGCGTGTCGTCCCAGGTGGTGGCCGAATCCGACTGCACGGTCACCGTGGTACGCGTGCTCAGCGAGGGCGAGGCAGCAGCAAGCGCCGGTGGCTGAGAACCCCTGCACGCGCTGCGGCGCTTGCTGCGCCAGCTTCCGCGTCGATTTCGCGCGCGAAGAGCTGGCCAGCGAGGGTGGCCCGGTGCCCGACGGCCTGGCCGTCGAAGTGACCGCCCGCACCTGCCGCATGCGTGGCACCGACCACGCCACGCCCCGCTGCGCGGCCCTCACCGGCACGGTGGGTGTGGATGCACGCTGCGCAGTTTATGAATGGCGGCCGGCGCCCTGCCGCGAGTTCGGCATGCTGGCACCGCTGGGACGAGGCGACCCGGCCTGTGCGCAGGCGCGGGCTCGCCATGGCCTGACGCCACTCCCCGCCTGAGCGCCGCGCCCATGTAACGATCGGCGCGCCAGTGCCCCGGCATAGCGAGAGCAACTCATTGGCGGAGGACCTCGCCCTGATGCAGGCTCCCAGCCACTTGCGGACATTGGCCACCGGCAGCTTACAGGGTTCAGCGCTGCACCTTGCGCGCGCCTCGATGCACCTTGGTATGCAAGGTGCTCGCCAACACGGCGTCGATCAGTATGTGGCGCGAGCTTGTAAAGGCCTCGGCGGTCCAACCTCGTTCTACGACGAGGTATCGCCATGCTGAGGGCACAAGCAAGGTCAGGCACAAGTCCGCCAGACGCGATGGATCCTGGCCGGCGCGCAGCCCGCCGCCAGCCGCGATCTGGCCAAGGATCCTGTCGAGCCCCATGCGCACGCCCTGGCTGAAGATGCGGTCTTGCCAGGCCGCATTGGCGTCGGCATCGGACAGCGAGTCCGTTTCAAGTTGGATCGCTACAGGGTAGACGATTGGCAGGTACTCCAGCCAGGCGTCGACGAAGGCATGCAGCGCGGCCTCGTCGGATCCAGCGGCGGCAATCCGCCGCATGACTTGAACATGATCGCCCCGCGTGTCCTGGTGCCGGGCCATCGCCACCAGCACACCGGCACGGTTTCCAAAGGCCAGGAACAGCGTCTGCCGAGTTACTCCTGCTGCCGCGGCGATCTCGGCCATTCCAGCATTGAGCCGGCGCTGCTCGGCAATCAGATCCCAGGCGGCCTCAAGGATCGTGGCGCGGGTTTCGTCACTGATTCTGGACATCACTTTACACGCGTAAACTGGCATGGTATTTTACACGCGTAAACCTTTGGAGTACGTATGCGCGACGACCTATCTCTCTTTAGCCACATCGGTATTGGAAGCTTGGCGATGGTGCTGTTCTGGGCCACGCTGCTCACTGCCAAGGGCAGCCTGCGGCATCGGCGTACCGGCAGGCCGTTCTTTCTGGCGATGTTGGCCACGGTTCTGACGGTCCCGCCCGTGGTGTTACTGCGGCCGGTGCCGTTCGACCCGGGGTGGATCGTCTCGCTCGTGTACCTGTCGGTGTGCGTCGGCACGGTGGTCACCTTGGCTTGGACGGCGATCCGCTGGAAGGACCACCCCGAGCGTTTCCGTGGAACCCATTTTCGCCTGCTGGGGCCGCTGCTCGTGTTGTTGGGCACCTTGGTGCTGGCAGCAGGGCTCGTCAAGGGAGATCCAGTGGCGGCAGTGCTGTCATGGGTCGGCTTGGCATTCGGCGCGGCAATGATCTACTTTGCCAGGTCGCCCGCCCCGTTGCACCCTAGATGGTGGCTAAGCTGGCACGTCAGCGCCGTCCTCGGGCTCTTCACTGCGGTCCACGGCACGCTCGGTTTCGTCCTTTGGCGTACGCTCGTAGCCCCCGATGCCACGCGCGCCGATGCGGCCGTTTGGCACGTGGGCGTGCTTGTCGTCGCCCTGCTGATGAGGGCGGTCGTCGGCCGACAACGCCGATTGCCATGGGGTTTCTTCGAGCGTTCCGCGCAGCCCATGCAAGCGCTGAGCTCGGGGCGCCAGCCGTGAGTGCAGAGTAAGACATCTGACGGGTATCAGGCGATGTGGTTTCGAAGCGACCGCAGGCAACTGAAGGTCTGCGATAAGGCGGTGGACACCGTGACCTGACCTGCTGCCGTGGGTCGAAAGTTGCCCCACGCCGAAGAACGTTGTCACGCCAATGAAAAAGGCGGGCCGTTCACACGGCCCGCCTTCCCAACAACGTCCTGCTGGTGAATCTCAGTCCGCCTGCTTGCGCAGGAACGCCGGGATCTCGATCTCGTCCATGCCGTTCGAGCTGAGTGCCTCGACCTTGGCGGCGGCCTGGGTGCGGCCGGTGCGCCAGACGCTGGGCGTGGCCAGCTGGCTGTAGTCCTGCTGGGCCATCGGGCTGGCCGTGGTGCCGAGCGGCGATGCGCTGGCCACCGGGTTGTTCAGCATCGGCAGGTTGTCGGTGCCAGTGCGCAGCACGGGCTGCGACTGGATCACGGTCAGCGGCGCCTGCGCACGCCGAATCGACGACAGGCCGGTGGCGATCACCGTGACGCGAAGCTGGTCACCCAGGCTGTCGTCGTAGGCGGTGCCGTAGATCACGTGGGCGTCGTCCGCGGCGTAACGTCGGATGGTGTTCATCGCGTTTTTGCTTTCGGCCAGCTTGAAGGTCGAGCGGGCAGCCGCGATCAGCACCAGCACGCCACGCGCACCGGACAGGTCGATGCCCTCCAGCAGCGGGCAGGCCACGGCGGCGTCGGCTGCCTTGGTGGCACGGTCCGGGCCACTGGCCATGGCGGTGCCCATCATCGCCTTGCCCGGCTCGCTCATCACCGTCTTCACGTCCTCGAAGTCGACGTTCACCAGGCCCGGGATATGGATGATGTCGCTGATGCCGCCGACGGCGTTCTTCAGCACGTCGTTGGCGTGCGCGAAAGCCTGATCTTGCGTGACATCGTCGCCCAGCACCTCCAGCAGCTTCTCGTTCAACACGACGATCAGCGAGTCGACGTTGGCCTCCAGCTCGGCCACGCCGGCATCGGCCTGCTTGCCGCGCCGGTTGCCTTCGAACTCGAACGGCTTGGTCACGACGCCGACCGTCAGGATGCCCATGTCCTTGGCCACACGGGCGATCACGGGCGCCGCGCCGGTGCCGGTGCCACCACCCATGCCGGCCGTGATGAACAGCATGTGCGCGCCAGCGATGGATTCGCGGATGCGGGCCTCGGCCTCCTCAGCAGCGCACTTGCCGACTTCCGGCTTGGAGCCCGCGCCAAGGCCTGTGGCCCCGAGCTGCACCAGCTGGCCGGCGGCGCTGCGGTTGAGCGCCTGGGCGTCGGTGTTGGCGACGATGAACTCCACGCCTTGCACCCCTTGCGAGATCATGTGCTCGACCGCGTTGCCGCCGCCGCCGCCGACGCCGATCACCTTGATCTGCGTGCCCTGGTCGAATTCTTCGATCATTTCGATGGCCATATGAACCTCCGTCGTCGTGTTGCAGTTGCCGTACTGTGTTGATGAAACCGAACTCGAGGCTTCAATCCGAGCCTCTTTGTCACTCACTTAAAAATTTCCCAGCAGCCAATCCTTGGCCTTGCCGAACATCGTCTTCACCGAGCCCGCCTGGGCCGCCGCCTTGTGGCCCCGCGTGTGGGCGATCCGCGCCTCTTCGAGCAGGCCCATCACGGTGGCCGAGCGCGGGTTGGCCACCATGTCGAACAACGCCCCCGAGTAGGTCGGCAGGCCCTTGCGAACAGGCTTCAGGAAGATGTCCTCGCCCAGCTCGACCATGCCGGGCATCACCGCCGTGCCACCGGTGATCACGATGCCCGAGGACAGCAGTTCCTCGTAGCCTGAGTCGCGGATCACCTGGTGCACCAGCGAATAGATCTCCTCGACGCGGGGCTCGATCACACCGGCCAGCGCCTGTCGGCTCAGCATGCGCGGCACTCGATCGCCCAGGCCCGGCACCTCGACCTGCTCGCCCGGGTCGGCCAGCAGTTGCTTGG
>CAYJEC010000184.1:0-6560 GCA_964369025.1 uncultured Ideonella sp.
CTGTCGATGCCTACGGCAGCATCGTGGCTGGCCGCCTGCACGCCGCGCACCTGCAGGACCTCATGGCCCAGCTCGGGCGCATGGGCCTGACGCTGGTTCGCGCCACCGCAAAGCGCCAGCGGCAGGTGCGTGTGGGCAAGCTGACCCGGCGCGACCTGATGATGCTGTTCTTTCACCTGGAGATGCTGGCGCGTTCCGGCGTTCCCGTGCCGACCGCGCTGGCCGATCTGCGCGACGGTGCGCAGGAGCCCGCGCTGAGGCAGTTGGCGGCCGGCCTGTGCGAGCGCATCAACAACGGCGAGACCGTTGCCAACGCCATGGCGGCCTATCCGAAGACGTTCACCCCCACCGTGGTCACCTTGATTCGCGTTGGCGAGGCGACCGGCGAGTTGCCCAGGGTCATGCTGGAAATCCTGAAGTCGCTGAAGTGGTCCGACGAACTGGCCTCGAAGACCAAGAAGATCCTGGCGTATCCGATCTTCGTGAGCGTGGTCATCAGCGCTGTCGTGGGCTTTTTGATGGTCTATCTGGTGCCGCAGATGACGGCATTCATCAGCAGCATGCACCAGGAACTGCCGATCCATACCAAAGCGCTGATCGCCACCTCGGAGTTCATCCGCAACTGCTGGTGGGTCATCCTGAGCCTGCCGCCACTTGTCGTGGCGGTGACGGCATATTGTGCAAGGCGATTCGCCAAGGTGCGGCACGCGCTGGACGCCTGCGCCCTTCGCCTGCCGGTGATCGGTGAAATTCACAAGAAGATCATCATGGCCCGCATCGCGGACACCCTCGGCCTGATGTATCGCTCAGGGATCCCCATGCTCGACGCCATCGAGTACTGCACCCAGGTCAGCACCAACGTGGTGGCGATGGAGAGCGTCACCCGCGTGCGCAAGAGTGTGTCGGAGGGCGTGGGCATCGCTGACGCTTTCGCTGCCCAGGCCCTGTTCCCGCCCCTGGTCATCCGAATGTTGCGTGTCGGCGAGAGCGCCGGCGGCCTCGACGAGGCCTTGGGCAATGTCAGCTACTTCTTCGTCCGGGACATCGACGCCACGATCGGGAAGATCGAAGCCATGATCGAACCCGCCCTGACTGTGATCCTCGGCCTGATCCTGGGTTGGATCATGCTGTCGGTGATGGGGCCGATCTACGCCACCATCTCCACGCTGAAGATCTGAAGCGGGGCAGCAATGAGCGCCAGGGACGTCATCTACCTCATCACCAGCACGGGCGCCACGACCCTGACGCGCCAGGCAAACGGCTGGTTGCCCGGCACTGCGCCAGCACGTGCCCGTTGGCACGTCGTCACGAACCTGATCGACGAGGCCTTCTTGCCGATGGACGACCCTGCCTTGCGGGGTGCCGACCGGCGTGGGTTTGTCGAGTTGCAGCTTGCCTCCCGCTTCCCGGACAGTGCCTACCGCGCTGCGCTGCCCTTCCGGTCCCGGGATCGCGCAGTCAAGAGCAAGCTGGTGCTGGCCGGCCTCGGTACTGGACAGGCCGAGAAGCTGATACAGCAACTTGTGGATCGTGGCGAGATCGTGGTCGGCGTGTGGACGCTGCCCGTCCTGCTGATGTGCCTCCTGGAGCGCGCACGCTTCAAGCTTCCGCCGACACTGATCGCGTCCTTGCCAACTGACCAGGGGCTGCGCGTGCTGTTCGTGCACGCCGGTCAGCCCAACCTGACACGGTTGTTGCCGGCGGCCGCCGGCACAGTGCACGAGAAACAGGAGTTGTTGGCGACCCGGCGCTACCTCGAAGACACGCGCGTCGTCGCCCGAGGCACACCGCTGCCCTTCCTGGGGATCGACGAGGTGCCGGCCTGGCTGAACGACCGATCGGTCGCTGGCGCGCTGGCCGGCATCGCATCGCCATGGCCGCCCGCCGCGGCAGGTCGAAGCGGGCTGCACCGGGTACTGGATCTGGTCCTGAGTACGCCGCCGGGCCAGTTTGCGCCCGCTGGGGCCCTGGTGTTGCACCGAGCCCATCGCCTGCGCGCCGGGCTGCTGGCGGGCACGGCCGCAGCGCTCGGCCTGGTCGCCGTCCTGACGCTGGATGCGGCCAAGGGCAGCCTGGAGTCCTGGTGGCAACTGAGGGCCACCGAGAACACCCAGGCGACCTTGAAGCGGCAAATCGCCAGCCACCAGCAGGCATTGAGTGCCAGCGGCCAGGACGCCGAGTTGCTGTTGACTGCGGGGCACCTGCACCGGGAGGAGTTGAGTTCGAGCGAAGGCAACGTGCAACCTGTGCTTGGCGAGTTGTCCGGGTTGGCGTTGCCACAAGGTGCCGGCAAGCTCTTGCTGCATCATCTGGCGTGGCGCCGTACACGCTCCGACCAGGCCTGCCAGGCTACAGACACCGGGAACACCAGCGCAACGGACGCGGCCGGCGCCGGCAACCCGGCCATGCCCCCCCCGGGCGTTGCAGCAGAGACCACGACAATCGCTGCGGCCGAGGCCCGGCCAGTGCCGGTGATCGAGTGGCGGCTGACCTTCCAGGCGCCGGCGATCGAGTCGCCAGTGGCGTCTGCGGCGCAACGCGATGCCCTGTCGGATCGCCTGCGCCATTTGACCCAGGCCCAACTGCGTGTCGCTCCGGGCGACACGGATCGCGACGAACCGCTGATCGGCACCAGGGCGGGTGCGCAGGCCGTGGCTGGTGCCACCGCCACCGTCCCGTCGCGATTCAGCTATTGCCTGGTGTCATCGATGCAGGGGGAGGCCCGGCCATGAAAGACACGGCTGTTCTGCTGACTCACATCCGAGTCTCCGTGATCGCCTGCGCCACCGCGCTGTTGATCGCCATGGCGCTGGTGGTGGGCCTGGCGAGCCTGCAGTCCAAGCTGTCGAGTGATCTGCAATCCGCCCGGCGTGCCCTGGGAACACTGACCGAGGAGCGGGACCGACTGCAGTTGCGGGAACGCGAGCTGACCGATGGCCGGGAACGCTTTCAGTTGCAGACCCGGCAAGGGTTGATCGGCGCAGGGCACCGCGACCGCTGGGCGCAGAGCCTGATCACCGCGTATCAGGCGCGTGGATTCCAAGGGGTGCCGGATTTCAAGCTCGCCAAGCCGGTACCCTATGTGCCGCCACTGGCCAAGCCAGGCGCGACCACCACCGAGCCGCCATCCGCGGATCAAGCCGGCGCGGCCGTGCATGTTCACGAACTGGAGTTCGAGATCACCCAGGCTCACGAGGGTGATGTCCTGGCCATTCTGGCTGGGCTGCAGCGGGATCACCCCGGGCAACAGCAGCCAGCAGGTTGCGAACTTGCCAACCCCCAACCCGACGGCCTGAAAGCCATCTGCAAAGTCCGGTTCTTCAACGTTTCGCCGGTTGCCGGGTCGGCGATCATGGCTGCACGCCACTGAACCGCCATGCAAATCCGACGCACCTTGCTCGCCACCCTTGCCGCGCTGGCGCTGCTCAGCCCGTGCGCCGTCCCGGCGGACGACACAGCGCTGGGCACCCTGTTCTATTCCCCGACGCAACGCCTGGCGATCGCCAAGGCGCGCCGGCAGGAGGCTGAGCCGGGCACGTCGGAGGGGTTGATTCGTTTCGACGGGGCGATTGCCAGCCGGCACGGCCTCAGGTCGGCCTGGGTCAATGGGCGCGAACTGGAGTTGGCGCACCAAGACGGCGTCCAGGGCCTCAGCGTCCTGCAGGGGCAGACGGTGCGGCTGGCCCCTGGCTTGAACCTCAAGGTGGGGCAGTCGGCGTTCGCTGGCGATGCCGGCAGGCCGGACGATTTGGTTCCCCAAGGCAGCGTGGTCAAGGCGGGGCACCCGGCATCGGCACCACGGCCCTCGCTGGCCGACTCCGGCAGCGCGCTGAGGTTGACACCCTCCCTCGTGCCCCCTGCCCGGCCGTGAGGCGCGCCGGCTACGCACGTCGACAGCAAGGTGCGGCCTTGCTGATCCTCATGATCCTGACGGTCAGTGCGCTGGCCTACACGCTGGTCACCGCTCTGGGCCCGACCGCCCGCGCGCAGGCACGGGACCGAATCACCGTCGAGGCCCTCGCCCAGGCGCGTTCGGCGCTGCTCGCATGGGCGGTCAGCCACGTGGACATCGCGCCGCCGGCCAACGCCCGTCCGGGCGAACTGCCTTGCCCGGACACCGACAACGACGGCCTCGCCCAGGTCAATTGTGTTGCAGGCCAGTTGGGCCGCCTGCCCTGGAAGACGCTGGGCCTGGCGCCGCTGTACGACGGCCACGGCGAGCTGCTCTGGTACGCACCCGGCATCGGGTTCCGCTCGGCGGCACAAGACGCAGGCGGCCTCAACAGCGACCGTGCCGCAACCTTGTTGCTGCGAGACAGCGCCGGCGCGTTGCTGACGCCAGCCGGCGCCGAACTCGCCGCCGTGCTGATCGCACCTGGGGCGACATTGCCAGGCCAAGGCGCGCGCCCATCGAACCTCGCGGCCGACTACATGGAGGCCGCGCTCGGCACGGACAACCGAATGGCCGGTCCCAGCTTCATCACGGGCCCGGTGCGTGACGGAGCTGGCGACGTGGTGCTCAACGACATCGTCGTCGGGGTGAGCGGGCGCGAGCTCATCAACCTGGCCGAACGCCGCGCACTCGCCGAGGCGCTGCGGGCCCTCGACCTGTTCACCATTGCCAACGGCGGCAAGCTTCCCAACGCGGCAGCGCCCGCCGAAGCTGCCTGCCTCGCCGCGGTGAACAACGTGCTGGCAACCGTCGCCTGCCCGGCGCAGGCGGGGCGCTGCATCGGCCGGCTGGCCGAGGATTCGCTGGCACCGCATGCCGCGCCCTGGTTCAACGCCAACGGCTGGGGGCGGGCCATGACCTATGCAGTTCGTGACGACACGGCTGTGGATGCCAGCGGCACCGACTGCAGCGCCGGGCTGAGCCTGGATGGCGCCGCGACCCGCATGGTGCTGGTGGCAGGAGGCTCCGCACGCGCGGGTCAAGTCCGCCCGTCCACCGTCTTGTCCAATTACCTCGAAGACGCCGCCAACCAGGACGCCTGGACGCCAGCCTTCGGTCAAGCCAACTTCGCCGCCCCCGTTGCGGGAAACGACCTCATCAGGAGCCGGCCATGATGCACCTGCCCCACAACGCGACCAGCCGGCGCACCGCACAGCAAGGGGTTTCGCTGGTCGAGTTGGCCATTGTCCTGCTCGTCATCGGCCTGCTGCTGGGCGGCGTGATGATGAGCCTGTCCACCCAGGACGAGATCAAGCGTGGCACACGCACGGAGCAACGCCTCGCCGAGGTGCGCGACGCCGTGGCCGGCTTCGCGGTGGTCAACGCCCGGCTGCCCCGGCCCGCGGTTTCCGCACTGAATGGCGCTGAACGCGGGGCGTGCGCGACCGAGCTGCAGTGCACCGGCTTTCTGCCCTGGGCCGCTCTCGGCCTGGACCGTCTGGATGGCCACGACAAGCTGCTGCGCTACAGCGTCACACCAGCCTACGCCAATGCCCCCTTCACGCTGGCCAGCGTGCCCACCAAGGCCGTCACCTCCCGCGACGCGGCCGGTGCGGTCATCTACCTGGCCGGCGCGGCAGGTTGCCCGGCGAACAGCGGTTGCGTACCGATGGTGGTCTTTTCGCATGGCCGGGCCAACCACGGAACCACGCAGGACGGTACCGCATTGCCTGATGCCTCGGGCACCAATGCGGACGAAGACGCCAATGCCGCGGCGAGTGTGAGTTTCATGGCTCGGGACTTCACCGCCAACCCCGCCGCCGCAGGCGGCGAGTTCGACGACCGGGTGGCCTGGCTGGGCACCAGCATGTTGTTCGGCCGGATGGTCCAGGCCGGCAAATTGCCATGATGCCGGTCGCCAATTTGGCCCTTAAGGCCCCGGTCAGCGTGCCGAAAATCTGCCCATGGCACGGGCTTGAGTGTTCGCTGCCATCGAGCGCCGGCCTGCGCATGTCATGCCGGCGGTTCGAGCACCATGTCGCCAACCATCCACGGAGAAAAATCCCATGACAACAAGGAAATTCGGCCGCGGCTCGCCCGCCAGGTCGCAACGCGGCTTCACATTGGTCGAGATTGCAGTCGTCCTGCTCATCGTCGGTTTGCTCCTCGGCGGTGTACTGAAAGGCGCGGAGCTGGTTGCTTCGGCGCGCGTCAGCAACCTGGCCCAGTCGGTCAACGGCTACCAGGCTGCCGTGCTGGGCTTCCAGGACCGCTACCGCATGCAGCCCGGTGATTCCAACACGGCTGCCACCATGGTCGGCAACGGTGCGGTGAATTGCGCCACCTCCTGCGGCAATGGCACCATCAATCCCTGGGCCAACACGTCGCTGGTCAACAACCACCTCTCGGCGGCCGGCTTCTACAAGGGGCCCTCGTTGAATGTCGAGACCAACGCCGCGCCCACGCCGGTGGGCTACCAGACCAATTCCAACGGCGGCGCGATGTTCGTCGCGTTCTGGAACCAGTTCTCGGTCACCGGCGGCGGCGTTTCGGCAGTCAACCGCAACGCCGTCTACACCGGCGGCAACCTCAGCTCCAAACTGCTGGCCGAGTTCGACCGCAAGACCGATGACGGCAACGCGCTGTCCGGCTCGGTGCGGTCCGCATG
>CAYJEC010000185.1:0-6554 GCA_964369025.1 uncultured Ideonella sp.
CTTCCAGATGATCATGGCCAGTGTCTGCAGCAGCAGGCTCATGCCCAACGCGGTGATCAGCGGGGCCAGCCTCGGCGCGTTCCTCAGCGGCCGGTACGCAATGCGCTCCACCGCAAAGTTCAGCACCGAGCACACCACCACCGCACAACCCAGCGAGATCAGCAGCATCGCCCACCCGGGCAGCCCCATGCCTTGCAGCACGCCCACCACCGTCCAGCTCACCATCGCCCCCACCATCAGGATCTCGCCGTGCGCAAAATTGATCAGACTGATGATCCCGTACACCATCGTGTACCCCAGTGCCACGAGCGCATACATGCTCCCCAGCACCAGACCGTTGATGATCTGTTGCACAAAGATGTCCATCGAGGGGTCTCCTGTGGGTTGCCGAGGGCCAGGGAGGGCCAGGGGCTGACGAGTCCCGCGTCTGCGCAGGCTGGGCCGATTGTAGGAACCGGGGGGGGGCGGACCTTCCGGACTTTCCCCCGTAGCTGAGGGCTCAGTCGGCCTCTGGCAACTCGCCGCGTGCCTCGGCGTTGCGGCGGCGCAGATCGGACAACTTGTCGCCGATGCGCAGTTCGAGACCGCGTGGCACAGGCTCGTAGAAGACGGGGGGGGCGATGTCTTCGGGCCAGTAGCTCACACCGGCGGCAAAGGCGTCCGGCTCGTCGTGGGCATAGCGGTAGCCCTGGCCATGGCCGAGTGACTTCATCAACGCGGTGGGGGCGTTGCGCAAATGGGCAGGCACCGCACGCGTGCCGTCTTGCTTGACGAAGGCCCGTGCGGCGTTCCAGGCGTTGTACACCGCATTCGATTTGGGCGCCACCGCGAGGTAGACCACCGCCTGTGCAAGCGCCAGGTCGCCCTCTGGCGTTCCCAGGCGCTCGTAGGTTTCGGCGGCATCGAGCGCCAAGCGAAGCGCGCGGGGGTCAGCGTTCCCCACGTCCTCGCTGGCCATGCGGACCAGGCGGCGAATCAGGTAGCGCGGGTCCACGCCGCCATCGAGCATGCGGGCGAACCAGTACAGCGCGGCGTCGGGGTCCGAGCCGCGCACGGCCTTGTGCAGCGCCGAGATGGTGTCGTAGAACTGCTCGCCACCCTTGTCATAGCGACGAAGCTGCTCGCCGAGCGAGCGTTCGAGTTGGGCCTCGTCGAGCCGCGCCATGGGCCCGGCCTGGGCCACCAGGTTCTCGTAGGCGTTGAGCAGGCGGCGTGCGTCACCGTCGGCATAGGCGATCAAACGCTGGGCTGCTGCGGGGTCGAGTGGTGGCGCCTGCAGCAGATCGGCGGCGCGGTCCAGCAGGCGCTGCAGGTCTTCGGCCGCGAGGCCCTTGAGCACATGCACGGTGGCGCGTGACAGCAGGGCTGAGTTCACCTCGAAAGACGGGTTCTCGGTGGTCGCGCCAATGAACGTGAACAGCCCGGATTCGACGTGCGGCAGAAACGCGTCCTGCTGCGACTTGTTGAATCGGTGAACCTCGTCGACAAAGACGATGGTGCGATGACCGGCCCGGCGCGATGCCTCGGCCTGGACCACCGCCTCGCGGATGTCCTTCACACCTGCCAGCACCGCCGACAGGACAATGAAGCGCGCCTCCACGGCGCCCGCCACCAGGCGCGCCAGCGTGGTCTTGCCCACGCCGGGTGGGCCCCACAGGATCATCGAATGCAGGCGGCCGTTCTCGAACGCCACACGCAGCGGCTTGCCCGGGCCCAGCAAGTGGGCCTGGCCGATCACCTCGTCCAGATGGCACGGGCGCAGGCGCTCGGCCAGGGGCGCCTCGGTGCCGGGCGCCAGCGGCACGGCGCCCGGCAATGGGCCGGTGCCGGTATTGTCAAAAAGGGAGTCCTGCCCTGGCATGCAAGGATTGTGGCAGGCACCGAAGGGCCGGAACTGGCGGCCCGACCAGCCCTTTTTCAGGTCATGGCACGGCATGCGTTCGCACCACACTGGCGATCACACACCCAAGGCCGGGTGATGAGCACCCCGCCCGCAGACTGCAAGGAGCATTTCATGAGCGCCACCCCGTCGACCGAGAACCGTGCTGTCGCCCCGACCGCCCCCGCCGCCGCGACCGGTGCGCCGCGCGAGTACCTGTCTTTCAAGTTGGGCAGCGAGGAGTACGGCATTGACATCCTGCGCGTGCAGGAGATTCGCGGCTACGAGCCGCCGACCCGCATCGCCAACACGCAGCACTTCATCAAGGGCGTGGTCAACCTCCGCGGTGTGATCGTGCCGATCGTCGACATGCGCCTGCGCTTTGGCCTGCCCGACGTGCAGTACAACAGCTTCACCGTGGTGATCATCCTGAACATCGGCCACCGCACGGTCGGCATGGTGGTGGATTCGGTGAGTGACGTGCTGGAGCTGGCACCCGGCCAGATCAAGCCGGCACCCGAGTTCAACGGCGCCATCGAGGCCACCTACATCACCGGCCTGGGCACCATCAAGCATGGCGACGACGAGCGCATGCTGATCCTGATGGACATCGAGCAGATGATGACCGCGCCCGACATGGGCCTGATGGACGCCGACGCCATGTTGCACTGATCGGCACGCATCGATTTCGCCGGGGCGCCGCGAGGCGCCCTGCTGCGTTGTGGCGCTACTGTTCCGACAGGTCGGCGCCGGCTGGCACGGTGAAGCGGAAGGTATCCGCTGGCACGGCCGCATCAGCGCTCAGGCTCGGGAAGCGCAGCATGGAGCGCTGGCCGAAGCTGTCGGCAATCTCGACCGCCACCAGGGCCCTGCCCTTGAAGCCAGCCTTCAGCCACTGCACGGTGCCTCCGCTGACGCGTGGTGTGGCCTGCACCCACTCCAGGCCGTCGGCGTTGGGCTGGTTCTTCAGCTCGAACTCGCGCTCGATGTCGGTCCCGGCCAGCAGTGCAACCGGCGTGTTGCCCAGCGCGTCGGCCACCTTGCGCACGGTGACCTGGTTCAGGTCCGGGTCGTGGTACCAGACCTTCTGTCCGTCGCTGACAATGGTTTGCGGGTAGGGCTTGGCGTAGTCGAATCGAAACCGGTTGGGCCGGGCGAACGAAAAGCTGCCTGACGACTGGCGCTGCTTCGCGCCATCTGGCGAGGTCACGGTCTGAGTGAACTCGGCACGACCCGCCTTCACCTCGCGCACGAAGGCGCGCATCGAATCGGCGGCATCCGCCCAGGCCAACGACGACAGGCCCAGCAAGCCGGCCACGGCGCCTGCACGCGCCCAGGAGCTATTCATCGCGCTTGGGCAACAGGATCTCTCGGTTGCCATTGGTGGACATGCTGGATACGAGTCCGGACTGCTCCATTTGTTCCAGCAGCCGCGCCGCGCGGTTGTATCCGATGCGTAAATGCCGCTGCACGAGCGAGATGGAGGCCTTGCGGTTCTGCAGCACGATGGCCACGGCCTGGTCGTACATCGGGTCGGCCTCGCTGCCACCGGTTGCGCCATCGCCAGCTTCCCCACCCTCGCCGTCCAACGTGCCCCCCTCGAGGATGCCGTCGACATAGTTCGGCGGCCCGTTGGCCTTGAGCGCCTCCACGACACGGTGCACCTCCTCATCGGAGACGAAGGCGCCGTGCACCCGCACCGGCAGGCCGGTGCCCGAAGCCATGTAGAGCATGTCCCCCATGCCAAGCAGCGCCTCGGCGCCCATCTGGTCGAGGATGGTGCGGCTGTCGATCTTGCTGCTGACCTGGAAGCTCAGGCGCGTGGGGATGTTGGCCTTGATCAGGCCGGTGATCACGTCCACGCTGGGCCGCTGGGTGGCCAGGATCAGGTGAATGCCTGCCGCGCGGGCCTTCTGCGCCAGGCGGGCAATCAACTCCTCGATCTTCTTGCCGACCACCATCATCAGGTCGGCCAGTTCATCGATCACGATCACGATGTGCGGCAGCCGCTCCAGTGGCTCGGGCTGCTCGGGCGTCAGGCTGAACGGGTTCGGCAGCAGTTCGCCTCGGGCCTTGGCTTCGTCGATCTTCTTGTTGAAGCCGGCCAGGTTGCGCACCCCCAGCTTGCTCATCACCTTGTAGCGCCGGTCCATCTCACCGACGCTCCAGTTCAGTGCATTGGCGGCCTGCTTCATGTCGGTGACCACGGGGCAGAGCAGGTGGCCGATGCCTTCGTAGACGCTCATTTCGAGCATCTTGGGGTCGATCATGATCAGCCGCACATCGCGGGGCTCGGCCTTGTACAGCAGGCTCAGGATCATGCCGTTGATGCCCACCGACTTGCCGGAGCCGGTCGTGCCGGCCACCAGGCAGTGCGGCATCTTGGCCAGATCGGCCACCACCGGCGCGCCGATGATGTCCTTGCCCAGTGCCAGCGTCAGCAGGGAGCCGGCGTCGTTGTAGACCTGGGAGCCGAGGATCTCCGCCAGGCGGATGGTCTGGCGCTTGGCATTGGGCAGTTCCAGGGCCATCAGGTTCTTGCCGGGAATTGTTTCGACCACGCGGATCGACACCAGCGAGAGCGACCGTGCCAGGTCCTTGGCCAGATTGACCACCTGGGAGCCCTTCACTCCCGTGGCCGGCTCGATCTCGTAGCGGGTGATCACCGGGCCCGGCTGCGCCGCGATCACGCGCACTTCGACACCGAAGTCGCCAAGCTTCTTCTCGATCAGGCGGCTGGTCATCTCCAGAGACTCAGGCGTCACTGTCTCGACACGGGGCGGCACCTTGTCCAGCAGATCGATCTGCGGCAGCTTGTTGTCGGCCAGTTCCCTGAACAGCGGCTTCTGGCGCTCGCGGGCGACACGTTCGGATTTCGGCACCTCCAGAACCGGCGGTTCGATGACCAGCGGCGTGTGCTCCTCGAACTCCTCCCGCTCCTCCTCGACCTCGATCTCGCGTTTGCGCTGGGCCAGTTCGCCCAGACGCACGTCCTCGGCGATCTCGCGCTTCTCGATGCGGCGCTCGCGGTAGCCGTCGATCCAGGCCCCGAGGCTGTCCGCTGCGGCGACCCAGGAAAACTGCAACGCCAGCGGCAACGCGGTGACCAACGCACAGATCCACAACACGCCGGAGGCGACAAAGCCCAAGCGCATCGACAACGGGCCGAACACATAGCCCACCACCCCGCCGGCATGGCCAGGCAGGCGATGTTCCCAGCCATACAGACGGGTCCACTCCAATGCGCAGCTCGCCAACAGCAACAGGAGCAGGCCGCTCCATTGCGCCGCGCGAACTGTCGCAGCAGGCGCTGGGCGTTCGGGGTTCACGCGCGCTCGAAGGGCCAGCAGACCGTGCCGGGCGCCGGCCACCACCAGCCACCAGGCCGAGAAGCCGAACAGCACCAGCAACGCATCCGCCAGCCACGCTCCGGGCACCCCAAGGAGGTTGAGAACCGGGCCACCTTGGCCGGTGGTCGAGAAGCCGGGGTCTTCGGCGCGGCGCGTCGCGAGTGACAACGTGAGCGCCAGCCAGGCCGCCGCCCACAGAACGACCTTCAACCGCGCACGAACCGAAGCAGTTTCTGCCGGGGGCTGCGGTGCAGGGGACGCGGCGCGCTCCCCTCCCCCGAGAACCGCACTACGCCACATGGGTCAACCGACTCCGGCCAGCGCTCATTCGGGCAGACGGTTCTTCAGCAGCACCGAGCCGTTCTCCTGGGTCTCGATCACGCCGCGCTCTTCAAGGTCTTTCATCACACGGCTGACCATTTCGCGCGAAGCGCCGACGACCTTGGCCATGTCCTGACGGGAAACCTTGCCCCGGATCATCTTCTCGCCGTCGACCTCCTCGGCCATGTCGAGCAGCGTCCGGGCAACCCGGCCGTACACATCCAGCAGGGCCAGCGATTCGATCTGCCGATCGGCGCTGCGCAGCCTCGTGACCAGCCCACGCATGATCGCGTAGGACAGGCTGGAGTTCTCCGGCAGGCAACGTGCGAATTCCGGGCGGCCGAGGATCAGCATGTCGCATTGCACTTCGCAGCGCACCGTGGCCGAATGCGGCTGGTTGTCGATCAGGCTCATCTCGCCCACATAGTCACCCGCCTCGAGGACTGCCAGGATGACCTCGCGCCCGCGCGAATCGGAGGTCAGCACACGGGCACGGCCATTGAGAAGAATGAACAGTGCGTTGCTCTTCTTGCCCTGCTCGACAACGATCTCACCTCGGCGATATCGGCGCTTCACCACGCCATCCGCCACCGCACGCGCCTGGTCGTTGGTCAGCATCGAAAACAGTGGCACACGGCGAATCAGGTCCAGGTTGGACAACATCGACATCAGACATCCCCTCGATCAGCTGGTTTCCCTGCAATTATTAGAATGAGTGCGGTCGAAATCTTCCGCAGGCGCGAGCATAGCTGGTTCCCGGCACGGCTCGACACACCGTGGCGCATCCGCCGCCACGCTTGCAACCCACCATCCGCGCCCTCACATCCACGCCATGAGCAACCCCAACACACACGCCCAGGTCCTGATCCTGGGCTCCGGCCCCGCCGGATACTCCGCGGCGATCTACGCCGCGCGGGCCAACCTCAAACCCCTGCTGGTGACCGGCATGGCCCAGGGCGGCCAGCTGATGACCACCACCGATGTGGACAACTGGCCTGCCGACG
>CAYJEC010000186.1:0-6459 GCA_964369025.1 uncultured Ideonella sp.
TCAAGCTGATGGGCTTCGGTCACCGCGTCTACAAGAACTACGACCCGCGCGCCAAATTGATGCGCGAGACCTGCCACGAGGTGCTGGGCGAACTCGGCCTGGGCAACGACCCCCTGTTCAAGCTGGCGATGGAACTCGAGAAGATCGCGCTGGAAGACGAGTACTTCGTCGCCCGCAAGCTCTACCCGAACGTCGATTTCTACTCGGGCATCGTGCAGCGCGCCATTGGCATCCCGGTGCCGCTGTTCACCGCCATCTTTGCGCTGGCCCGCACGGTGGGCTGGATCGCCCAGCTCAACGAGATGATTGGCGACCCCGAGTACAAGATCGGCCGCCCGCGCCAACTTTTCGTCGGCGCTGCGGCGCGCGACGTGGTGCCACTGCACCAACGCTGAGATTCCTCCGTTCAATGCAGAAGGGCCACCTCAGGGTGGCCCTTTTTCGTTGGGCGCGCGCTCACTCCACGCCGCGTTCGTCCGAGCGGTAGGCAATCCAGACCAGGGACACACCGATGCTGTGATCCCAGCGCCGCTTGACCAGCGGGCTGCCCTCGTTGGCGGCGCCGGCCACGCTCTCCAGGCCCACCAGGAACGAGGCGCGCAGGTCCGGCCCCAATTGGCGAGACAGCGAGCCGCCCAGGCGGCTGGCGATCCATCCTGGCTGCGCGGTGTAGGCCGGGCGCGCGGGGGTGGCGTAGGCGGGGGCGACGCCGTAGAACAACTGGTTCAACTGGCGGTTGGCGACCAGGGCGCCGGCTCGCAGCGAGACGGACCAGGCCTCCCAGCCGTTCGGCAGGCGGACGTTGGCACCGAGTTGCGGTTCGAAGCTCAGGCCGGCGTAGCGCAGGTCGCGGTCGACGTCGAACACGCCCCGCAGTGGCAGCTCCAGGGTCCAGCGGGTGCGCGGCGATTCGTCTTCGAGGTCGCCCAGGCGCACCCGAAGGCCCGGGCCGAGTTCGGCCAGGGTACCGATGGCCGGCATGCCCTGGCGGGCACGCACATCCGCGCCGGCAGAGCCAAACGAGGCCGTGCCGCTGAGTGACAACTCATAGCGCGGCGTGCGCACCGCGCGCACGCCGGCCGCGCCGCCCTCGATCCGCAGCAGCGGGCCACGGTAGGTGGCGAAGGGCACCAAGGCAGCACTCTGGATGCGGTGGTCGGCCCCAGGGTAGACCGGGTGGTCACCTGCCACGGTGAACAGGCCGAACGTCCACAAGGGCGGCGCCGGTTCGTCGTCAGTGGTCTGGACGGACAGGTCGGTCGGGGCCGCCGCGGCCATGCCCCAGGACAGGGTGGCCAGGCACCCAAGGAGAATACGATAGAGGGGGTGGATCAGGCGTCGTTGGCGCATCGGTCGAAGGGCTAGGCAAGGCCCAGGTCTTTGGGGTTTGGTCCGGGCCGTGGGTGCCAGCGCGGCAAGCTGGCAGACGGCAGCAGGTCCTGCACCGCGCGGGTCGCCTGGTCGATTGCACCGTGGGCGTACGCATAGGCGCCGGCGTCGGAATTGGCGATCGCCACGCGGCCCCAACCGCGCCGGGCCTGTTCACAGGGCAGCGGCCCCGCAGGCCAGTAGCGGTCCCAGGGGCGCATGTATTCGTAGCTGTAGCCGTGGGCCCAGCGGTTGATGGTGATGGCCTCGATGTCGCGCGCCGCGTCGAAGCCGAACTCACCCAGGGCACCTTGCAGCAGCGAGCGAACCTGACCCTCGAGGAAATCGAAGCGCCAGCCCATCAACTCGGCACGCCCCTGCGCAGCTTGGGCGCGTGCGGACTCGCCGTTGCCTGGCACCACCACCTTGCCCAGGTGCAACAGGATCGGTTCGTCCGGCGACTGGGCGAAGCGCTGGCGGCCCATGCTGACCGGGAAGTCCAGCGCCACATCGCCCCAGAAGCCGTCGACGACACCCAGGCTGCTGACGCCAGCACGCTGCCACGCACGCCAGTTGGACAGCAGCACCGTGGTGTACAGCAGGGGCGTCTTCACCTGGTCGTTGAGCGCGGTCACCTGGGCGGCTGGCAGTTCGTCGGTCAGGCGGGCGATGACCCGGTGCCAGCAGGCCAGCAGCACCTGCCGGGCGCGTACCAGGCGCAGGCGGCCATCGCGGTCCACATATCGGATCTCGGCCAGTTCGGCGCGCTCGGGCGGCCCGAGGTGGCGCAGCCCGACCACGGTGGCGCCCAGCCGCAGGCGAACGGCCGCCCCGTCCCGGTCGAGCGCTGCGTGGTCGAGGCGGGCATCGACCAGTGCCTCCATGCCAGTGCCTGGCAGGGCCGACGGGATCAGCGAGCGCACCAGTGCCCGCGCCACGCCGGCGTTGCCATCCGGGAAGTGGTAGATGTATTCGTCTTCGCTGGCCTTCAACTGCCGGCCGCTGGGTGACATGCGGGCGTCGATCGCGTCGCCCAGATCCAGCCCGCTGAACCCGGGCAGGCCACCGGCCCAGGCGTCCAGCGCGGTGGTCGCGTCGATGCCGACACCGAAGTAGCCCTGTGTGTCCGCCTGCAGGAAGCGCACGACGGCGGGATCCACCCGCCAGGCACGTTGCAGGAAATCGCGGTAGGTCATGGCAGCCAACGCTGAACGCCGGGCGGCGCGTGTGCGCAGCCCTGGCATCACATTGCGCGGCTCGGACCACAGTGCAGCCAGGTGGGCCTGGGCCGTGGCGCTCATCGGGCTGCGGGCGAGCCAGCTTGCCGCAGGCTCGTCGGGCCCATGCCTGACCAACTTGTCCACTCCCCAGGCCTCGCGGGCAAAGTACACGGCACGTTGTGTCAGCCCTTGCCGTTTGGCCCATCCGGCATCGAAGAACTCGGCCTTGAAACGGCCGAGTTCGATGCCCAGGTCGGACAGCAGTGAGTGGGTCGCGGGCGAGAACAGGCCGGGTGAATCCAGCGATTGCGAGCCCCCATAGCCGATCAGGCGCACCCCGGAGCGTGACACGAACTCGTTGCGCCGGGCGTGGCCGCCGATGTCATCCAACGCGTCGATCAGCAGCACGCGCACGGGCCGGCCGGCATGGCGCTGGAAAAGGTGCGCCCCTGCCAGGCCGCTGAGGCCCGTGCCGACGA
Source organism: uncultured Ideonella sp. (assembly GCA_964369025.1). Classification (GTDB taxonomy): domain Bacteria; phylum Pseudomonadota; class Gammaproteobacteria; order Burkholderiales; family Burkholderiaceae_C; genus Ideonella. The sequence continues at coordinate 3,068 of CAYJEC010000186.1, forward strand.
CCACCAGGTCTTCGATACCTGGGTCGACCTCGGCGGCGGTTTCGCTCCATCGTGACGGATCGTCGCGCCAGGCGTGTGCCGTGGCCATGACTGTGTCCGACTGGCCCTGCAGGCCGGTGCGCAGGGCCGGATCACCGGCTGGCACGGCGGCCAGGGCACCCGTGGGTGCGACGGCGCACGCCACGCCATTGAGAAAGTCACGTCGGGAGATCTCGGGCAGCGGCAACATGGACATCGCGGCGGAGTTGCATCGCCACACGGCGATGCGCGATCATGGCATGCCAACCAGAACCTCCGGAGACACGCATGAGCCATTCGACCTGGACCCGCAGCACGCTTGCCGGGTTCCTGTGCGCGCTGTTCGGATGCGCCACGCCGCCCCCGCCAGAGAAGACCAGCGAAGCGGCGCCCAAGCCGGTGGCCTGCCCGAGCGGCCTGCCTGCCGGGGTGCGCTGCCTCGGTGGGCAAGACAGTGCTGGAGCGTTCTACCGCATCGCCATTCCCGATGGCTGGCAGGGCGACCTGGTGCTGCACGCCCACGGCGGGCCGGCGCTCGGCGAACCCCGGGACGAGCGGGTGGTCGAAGACCTGAAGCGTTGGGCGGTGATGCTTCGCGCTGGCTACGCCTGGGCCGGATCGACCTTCCACCAGGGCGGTGTGGCAGTGGTGTCCGCCGCAGAGGACACCGAGCGACTGCGCCGGATCTTCCTGGCCCATGTCGCCCAGCCGCGCCACACCATCCTGCACGGCCAGTCCTGGGGAGCCAGTGTCGCGGCCCGTGCGGCCGAGTTGTACGGCAGCTCGCGCGCTGGCCAGAAGCGCCCCTATGACGCCGTGCTGCTGACCAGCGGCGTGCTGGGGGGCGGCACACGCTCCTACGACTTCCGGCTCGATTTGCGTGTGGTCTACCAGTACCTTTGCGCCAATCACCCGCGTGCCGATGAGCCGGCCTACCCGCTCTGGCAGGGGCTGCCTGCGGACTCGAAGTTGACGCGTGACCAACTGGCCCAGCGGGTCGACGAATGCCTGGGTGTTCGCCAGCCTGCGGCCCAGCGCAGCGCAGAGCAGCAACGCAAGCTGCAGGCGATTGCCCGCGTGATCCGCATCCCGGAGAGTTCGGTTCTGGCCCACCTGAACTGGGCCACCTGGCACTTTCAGGACATCGCGCTGCGCCGCAGCGGCGGTGCCTCGCCGTTCGGCAACATCGGTGTGCGCTACACAGGCTCGGGTGACGATGCGGCGCTGAATGCCGGCGTCCTGCGCTACCGCGCCGACCCGGCGGCGGTGGCCCGTTTCGGGGCCGACACCGACCCCACCGGTCGCATCGACCTGCCCATTCTCACGGTGCACGGCATCGACGACGCCACGGCGTTTGTCGAGCTCGATGCAGCGTTTGCGGAGACCGTGAGCCGGGCCGGCCGCGCCGAGCGCCTGGTTCAGACCTTTACCCGCGACAAGGAGCACAGCTACCTCAGCGACCCGGTCTATGCGAGCCTTCTCCAGGCGTTGATGCGCTGGGTCGATCAGGGCGAGAAGCCCACGCCCGCAGGGATTGCAGCCGCTTGCCCGGCGCTGGAGGCACGGTTCGGGCCGGGTTGCCGGTTCGAGCCGGCCTACCGGCCGGCCGCACTGGAAACGCGCAGCATGCCGCGAGAGAGGCCCTGAAGCCAGGCCATCGGGTCAACGGGCCCGGAAGACCGAGACCGCGCTGACCAGCTGGCTGGCCTGGTGTTGAAGGCTCTGCGCCGCGGCCGCGGATTGCTCGACGAGAGCCGCGTTCTGCTGGGTGGCCTGGTCCAGATGGCCGACCGCCTGGTTGACCTGGCCGATGCCGGTGGATTGCTCGCGCGTGGCCGAGCTGATCTCGGCAATCAGGTCGTGCACATGGTTCACCTGGTTGACGATACCTTCCATCGATACGCTGGCATCGGCGACCTCACGCGCGCCTTCTTCCACCCGTTCCGCGCTTTCGGCGATCAAGGTCTTGATCTCCTTGGCGGCATTGGCCGAGCGTTGCGCCAGGCTGCGCACCTCGGCGGCCACGACGGCAAAGCCGCGGCCCTGTTCGCCGGCACGGGCGGCCTCGACCGCGGCGTTCAGTGCCAGGATGTTGGTCTGAAAGGCGATGCCGTCGATCACGCCGATGATGTCGGCGATCTTGCGGCTGGATTGCGTGATGCCCTGCATGGTCTCGTTGACACGGGCCACGGTGTCCTTGCCCTTCTGGGCGGCGCTGCTGGCGGTGGTGGCGAGTTCGGCCGCCTGCACCGAGGTATCGGCGTTGTTGCGCACGGTGGCGCTCATCTGTTCCATCGACGAGGCCGTCTCCTCCAGGCTCGCAGCGGTCTGCTCGGTGCGGGCGCTGAGGTCGTTTTTGCCCTGGGCGATCTCGCTGCTGGCCTGCTCGAAGGTCAAGACCTGCTGCGAGACGTCGGCGATGATCCAGCGGAACATCAGCCCGAGCTGGTTCACGGCACGCAGCGTCATGCCGATCTCGTCGACCCGGTCGATGATCAGGCCGTCGGTCTCGCCATTGGCGACCCGTTGGGCATGGGCTTGCACGCGCTCCAGCGGGCCGGCGATCTGGGACTCCAGTGCCCACAAGGCCAGGCCGGTGCCCACCGCCACCACGCCCGCAAGCGCCCCCAGGGCCGAGCCCGCAACGCCCAATGCAACTGCACCCGTGACCGTGGAGATCGCCAGGCCCAGCACCGGCAGGCGCAGGCGCCAGCGCACCGACATCGTCTTGCCCAGGGTCAGCACGGCCGCTGCACCGCGGCGGATCACCACGCCCTTGTGGAACTGCAGGCCCTTGGCGCGGCCTTCGCGTATAGCGGCATAGAGCGAGTCGGCGCCTGCGATCTCCTCGCGTGAGGGTTTGGTGCGCACCGACAGGTAGCCGACGGTGGTGCCGCCCCGGGAGACCGGCGTGGCGTTGGCCCGCACCCAGTAGTGGTCGCCGTTCTTGCGCCGGTTCTTGACCAGCGCTGTCCAGGATTCCCCGCCTTTCAGCGTGGCCCACATGTCGGCAAAGGCCTCGGCCGGCATGTCGGGGTGGCGCACCATGTTGTGCGGCTGACCAGTGATCTCGCTCGAATCGTAGCCGCTGACCGCCGTGAAGGCCGCATTGGCGTAGGTGATACGGCTGCTCGTGTCGGTGGTCGACATGAGCGTAGCGTCAGCCGGGAAGTCGAACTCCTTTTGAGTGACAGGTTGGTTATTGCGCATACCGTGCCTTTGGCGATTTGTTGACTGGATCCGTCCAGCCACGATCTTGCGCCAGGGCCCGGTCGATACGCGGGGGTGAAAGGGGGGCAATCGCCGGGCATCTGTCGCCCGGCGGCGTGGAATCCGCACCAGACCTTGACGCGCGTCAATACAGACGCGGAAAG
>CAYJEC010000187.1:0-6451 GCA_964369025.1 uncultured Ideonella sp.
CAGCACCACCGGCCGGGTTCGCGCCTGGTTCGACATGCACCTGGTGGACCACGGCGTCATCCGCGCCGTCTACAACAACTTCCACGCGCTGGGGGGCGGCATGTACCGGCTCTCGCAGCCCAGCCCGGCGCAGATCCGCCGTTACCAGCGCACGCACGGCATCAAGACCATCGTCAACCTGCGCGGATCGAACGGCTACGGCTCCTACGCGCTCGAGGCCGAGGCCTGCCACGAGCTTGGCATCAAGCTGGTGGATCTGCGCATGTACTCGCGCCAGCCGCCCACGGTGGAACTGCTGGACGAGACGAAGGCCCTGTTCGACCTCATCGAGTACCCCGCCCTGATGCACTGCAAATCCGGCGCTGACCGGGCCGGGTTGGGCTCGGCGCTGTACAAGCACTTTCGCCTGGGTGTGCCGATCGCCGAGCTGCGCGAACTGAGCCCGCGCTATGGCCACTTCAACTTCGGCGCCACTGCGGTGCTGGACTACTTCTTCGCGCGTTACCTGGCCGACAACGCGCGCCAGCCGATCGCCTTCATCGACTGGGTCCACACCCGCTACGACAAGCTGGCGCTGCATGCCGATTTCGTGCGCGAGCGGAAGGAGCGCAGCATGGGCGACTGGTTCGTCGACAAGGTGCTGCGGCGCGAATGAGCTCATCCATTCAGATCTATCGCCGCTTGCTCGGCTATGCCCGGCCCTACTGGCGCGTGGTCAGCGTGTCGCTGCTGGCGATGATGCTGGCCGCGTCGCTGGAGCCGGTGATGCCGGCCCTGCTGAAGCGCCTGATCGACGACGGCCTGATCGCCAAGAACCCGACCGCCGGCTGGCAACTGCCCGTGCTGCTGCTGGGCGCCTTCGTGCTCAAGGGGCTGGCGGAATACAGCGCCAACGTGGCCAGCCAGTGGGTCGCCCACCGTGCGGTGACCGACCTGCGCCAGCAGGTCTTCCACCACCAGACCGGCCTGCCGCTCGCCACGCACCAGGCGCAGACGCACGGCCGGATGCTCTCGCGCGTGCTCTACGACATCCCTCAGGTCGGCCAGGCGCTGTCGAACGCGTGGATCATCGTGGTGCGCGATTCATTGATCGTCGTCGGCCTGACCGGCTTCCTGCTGTACACCGCCTGGCAACTGACGCTGCTGATCGTGTTCGTGGCACCCGTCGTCGCGCTGATCATCCGCAGTGCCAGCCGCAAGCTGCGGGGCTCGAACCAGCAGATGCAGCAACTCGCCGGCCAGATGACCGGGCTGGTCGAATCGGCCCTGATCGGCGTGAAGGAGATCAAGATCTTCGGTGCCCGCGGCTACGAGGCCGGGCGCTTCAACCAACTCGCCGAGCGCCTGCGCCAGGCCACGATGAAGACGGTGCGCGTGCAAGCTGCCAACGTGCCACTGGTGCAGGTGCTGGCTGCCGCCGCGGTATCCGGCGTGATCTTCGTGGTCACCACGCTGTCCTCCAGGAACCTGCTGACGCCGGGCGAGTTCGTCGGCTTCGTGACCGCAATGTCGATGCTGTTCGAGCCGATCCGCCGGCTGACCAACGTCAACGCCACCATCCAGGCCGGGTTGGCCTCGGCCGACGGCATCTTTGCGCTGCTGGATCTGCCGCTGGAGCCCGACGAGACCATGCCCGCCCGCGACCCCACAGCGCCGCGTGCCGATGCCCGGCCGCTGGCTTTCAAGGGCGTGCGATTCGGATACCCCGGCCAGTCCCGACCGGCGGTCGACAGCTTCGACCTCACCCTGGCCCCGGGCCAGACGGTGGCGCTGGTCGGCGCATCGGGCAGCGGCAAATCCACCATCACGCACCTGCTGGCGCGCTTCTACCTGCCCGAGGCGGGCGAGATCCTCTGGGGCGGCACGCCGATCGAGCAACTGCCGCTGCCCGCCTGGCGCGAACAGCTCGCGCTGGTCGGACAGCAGGTGGTGCTGTTCGACGACACGTTGGCCGCCAACATCGCCTACGGCCGACCCGACGTGCCGCGCGAGGCCATCGAGCGCGCCGCCCGCGCCGCCCACGCCTGGGAGTTCATCGAACGCGCGCCGCAGGGTCTGGACACGCCGTGCGGCGAGAACGGGCTGAACCTCTCTGGCGGCCAGCGCCAGCGCATCGCCATCGCCCGCGCCTTCCTGAAGGATGCGCCGATCCTGATCCTCGACGAGGCCACCTCGGCGCTGGACAACGAAAGCGAGCGCCAGGTTCAGCAGGCGCTGCCGGAGCTGATGCGCGGCCGTACCACGCTGATCGTGGCCCACCGCATGTCCACCATCGAGCACGCAGATCTCATCGTCGTGATGGACCAGGGCTGCATCGTCGAGCAAGGGCGCCATGCCGAGTTGCTGGCGCGTGGCGGCCTGTATGCGCGGCTGCACCAGGCACAGTTCGCACCCGCCGCCTGAGAATCCAACCGCCTCAAGGGAACTCGGCGGTGATCACCTTGTTCAAGCGCTCGATGACCTCGTCCGGCGTGGCCTTGCTGCACAGCAGGTAGCGGCGCTCGCCCGGCGGCACGTCCGCAAAGTGGACCAGCTTCAGGGCGTTCGCTGGCACGCCCGCCTGCTCCATGAGGTAGGTGGCCTCCTCTTCCGCGGCGAACATGAAACTCGCCCGTTGCGCGCCGATCATGCTGACCATGGCGACGCCATCCACGCTGGTGACCACCTTTTCGGGCCGAGCGAGCAGCAGCATGCCGTCGATCAGCGGTCCGTAGGAAAAGCCGTCCTTCACCAGCACGCTGAGGCCGGGCTGGCGCAGCGTCTCGATCAGGGTCGGCGCCACCGCGTGGAAGTCCGAGCGGGCGAGCGCCACGGTGGGGCCGTCACGGTAGATGGGCTTGGTGAACTTGAACTGCAACTCGCGTTCGGGGTTCTTGAACCAGCCGACGGCGCAGGCCGGCACCAGGCTGTCCTTCAGGGTCACCAGCTGGCGCACCGTCGGCAGCAGGGTCCAGCGAAACGCCAGCCCGGCAGCGCGAAAGGCCTGGGCCGCCGGCGTGGCAGTCAACCCACCCACCTCGCCGTTGCGCGCTACCTTCTGCACATAGGGCGGGCGGTCGAAGTAGTAGAGCGGCAACGGCTCGACGGCATCCGCTGCCCCGGCCGAGGCGGCCAAGCTGGCAAGGCAGAGAACCCGCACGATCGCACCGGCCATGGCACCTGTCAGGCAGTGAAAGGCCGATGGTAAGGCACCTGCACCGGGAGCCCAGCTCATCAAGGAGCAACCAGCAGGTAGCCGCGGTTCTCGACGGTGTCGAAGGTGCGCATGGCGCGGACTAGGGCCGCCAAGGGCACCCAGACCCAGCCCGCGCTGCTGGGGTTCACGTCGAGGACGAGCACCGAATCCGACTCAGCGTCGTACGCCCCCAAAGGCGAGATGTGCGCGCCGCCGCCCTGGCCCAGCTCGGCGCGACGGTAGTTCACCACCACATAGTCGCCGCGGGCCGCCAGGTTGGCCTGCAGGTCGGCGCGCACCTGGGCCTCGGTCAGATCGGCGTCGACCACAGTGATGCGGCTGGCCAGGCCATGGGCCCGCAGAAGGCCGTCGAACTGCCGCAGCTGGTAGCCGCCGTCGCGCACCAGCTTGCCGGCGATCAGCACCGGCTCGCCGAGCACCTGGGCCCGGGTCTTGGGGCCAGCCGGGATGACGTTGTCCTGCGTGTAACGCGGCACGGTCGGGTCGAGTGTGGGCGGCAGATGGGCCCGGTCCTCGGGCCGCAGCCGGCTGGCGTCGCGCGGCAGGCCGGTCGTGCGGGCGCGCATCGCGTTCAGCACCATGGCCGCCGTGGTCGGCCCGCAGAAGGCGATGTTGGATTGCGGTTCGAACTGGTTGGCCAGGGTGGCGAAATCCACCTTGGCGGTGCTGCGGGCCAGGCGCAGCAGGCCTTCGTCGGATGCGAACTCGACCAGCGCCACCGCCGGTGGCGCATCGGCACGCACCAGCATGTGGGGAGCAATCAGCAGGGCCGCCAGGGCGGCCACCCAGAGGCGCCTCGACAGGTACAGAGCGTGTCTCATCTGTGTATTCTCCGTGCGATGCGGCCCGCCAGGGGCGCAAAGGCGTCTAATGGCCGATGCCCGGCTACCAGACCAAACAAGAAACCATCGCCGTTCGTGGCGTGGCGGACCTGACCATCCGCTCCCTTCTCGACAGGCAACAGTACGCCGACCCGCTGGGCGAGGCCGAGCGTCTGGGTATTTCCTCGGCCGCCTGGCCGCTGTTCGGCCTGCTGTGGCCCTCGGGAGCTGAACTGGCGGAGCGGATGGCACGGCGGCCCGTGACACCGGGCGAGAGGGTGCTGGAGCTGGGCTGCGGTCTGGCGCTTGCCAGCCTGGTGGGCCACCGCCGGGGCGCCGACGTCACCGCCAGCGACTGCCACCCGCTCGCCGCCCCCTTCCTGCTGGAGAACCTGCGCCTGAACGCGTTGGGCCCGATGAAGTACCGCCACGGCCACTGGGGTGCAGCCACGGCGGAGCGCAGCCTGCTGCAACCAGCGCTGGTCAGCGGCCTGTACAACCTGATCATCGGCAGCGACCTGCTTTACGAGCGTGACCTCGGCCCCGTGCTGGCGGCCTTCATCGCCAGGCACCTGGCCCCTGGTGGCGAGGCCTGGGTGATCGATCCCAACCGCGGCAACCGGCCTTCGTTCCACCGGCACATGGCCATGCACGGCTTCGAGCGGCGCGAGGAGTCCCTGAGCCGACCAGCCACCGCCCTGGCCGCTGGCTACAAGGGCCGGGTGCTGATCTACCAGCGCTGCGGCGAGGCGATAGCGCCCTGGACTTGACGATCTGCCACGCCGACTTGGCTGCCTGGTCGGCCAAGGGATTGACAATCACCCGATGGATTTCGACGCTGCACGCCACTTCCTTGTCGCCCTGCTGATCGGCGCGCTGGTGGGCATCGAGCGCGAAAAGCGCAAGGGCGTGGCGCCGGGCCATGCCTTCGGCGGCATCCGCACGTTCATCCTGCTGGCCCTGGCCGGCGCGGCCTCGGCCTGGATCTCCCGCGAGATGGCCCAGCCCTGGGCCTTTGTGGTGACGCTGGCGGTGGTCGGTGCGGCGGTGGTGGCCAGCTACGCCCACCAGGGCCACCCCGGTGACGACGCGCCGGGCCTGACCAGCGAACTGGCGGCCATCACCGTGTTCCTGCTCGGCGGCATGTGCGTGGCCGGGCATGCCACCTTGGCCGTGGCGCTGGGGGTGGCGGTCTCGGCGGTGTTGGCCTACAAGCAGCCGCTGCACGGCCTGGTGGCCCGCATCGATGCCGAGGATCTGTACGCCGGCATCAAGCTGCTGATCGCCTCGTTCATCGTGCTGCCACTGCTGCCCGATACGCCGATCGACCCCTGGCAGGCCCTCAACCCCTACAAGCTGTGGCTGCTGGTGGTGCTGATCTCGGCCATCTCGCTGCTGGGTTATGCGGCCATCCGCGCGCTGGGCACGGCGCGTGGCGCAGCGCTCAGCGGCCTGACGGGCGGGCTGGTGTCATCCACCGCCGCCACATTGAGCCTGGCCCGGGCGAGCCGGTCGCAGCCCGCCGAGGCCCACGCGCTCTCTGCGGGCATCCTGCTGGCCTGGAGCGTGATGTTCGCGCGCATGACGCTGCTGGTGGCGGTCGTCCACCTCGATCTGCTGAAAGCCACCTGGCAGCCGCTGGCCGCGATGGGCGGCGTCAGCGTGGGCTTCGCGCTGTGGCACTACCGGGCCGGACTGGCCAGCGGCCCGCCGGCCGTCGCCGCCGAGATGGAGCTGCGCAACCCCTTCAACCTGAGCGCGGCGATCCGCTTCGGTGTGCTGTTCGCCGTGGTGCTGCTGGCGGTGCGGGTGGTGCAGCAACACCTGCCAGACGCGGGCCTGTACTGGGTGGCCGCGGTGGTCGGGCTGGTGGATACCGACGCGATCACGATGTCGCTCGCCGAGGGGGCGCGTGACAGCGGCGGCCTGGCCCCGGCGGCCGTGGCGGTGTCCGTGGCGGCCTTGTCCAACACCGTCTCGAAATGCGTGATCGCCTGGGTTGCCGGCTTTGGCGGGCTGCGGGTGCAGATCAGTGTGGCCGGCGCCGCGGTGCTGGGCGTGGGCGTGCTGGCGCTCAGCTTTGGTTGATGCGGGCCACCAGTGCGCGCGTGAACTCGCTGGTGCTGGCCTTTCCGCCCAAGTCGCCGGTACGCACCTGATCGACGTTCAACGTCGCGTCGATGGCCTTGCGCAGACGTGTGGCCATCTCGGGCAGCTTGACGTGATCCAGCATCAGCGCCGCGGCCAGCAAGAGCGCGGTCGGATTGGCCAAGCCCCGGCCGGCGATGTCCGGGGCCGAGCCGTGCACGGCCTCGAAGATGGCCGCGTCGGCACCGATGTTGGCGCCTGGGGCCATGCCGAGGCCGCCGACGAGGCCGGCCACCAGATCCGACAGGATGTCGCCGAACAGGTTGGTGGTGACCAGCATGTCGAA
>CAYJEC010000188.1:0-6416 GCA_964369025.1 uncultured Ideonella sp.
AAGCGATCGCCCAGGCCATAGATGACGGTCGGGTCGCTTTGCAGCGGCATGCCCAGCCTCAGGCGGTTGACGAACACGCCAGCGATCTTGCCGCGGTCTGCAGGGCTGCCTGTCTCTTTCTCGACGATGGAGGCCAGCACCAGCGCCGCCGCGGGTGTTTCCAGCGGCAGATCAGGTGCACGCTGTTCCCAGGCCTGTGCCAGTTGCCGCTGCAAGGCGGCTGCGGCGCGGCGCAGCACGGTCATGTCGCTGACGCCCCGGCTGTAGGCATAGGTGTCCGGGAACAGTTGGCCCTCGATCACACCCGCTGGCAGTCCCAGCAGGTCGGCCACCTGCCTGTCGCTCAGCACATCGATGGTGCTTTTCAGGCGCGGCGCGGTGGCCAGCGCCTGCCGCACCTGGCGGAAGGTCCAACCGTCGATCAGGCGCAGCGTCTCCAGCACCTCGTCGCCACGCACCATCTTGTCCAGCAGCATGCGGGGCGTGGTTCCCGCCTCGATTTCGTAGCTGCCGGCCCGGATGCGCCGCGCCTGGCCGGACCACTTGAACCATTGGTAGAGCAGCTCAGGATGCGCCTGGACACCGGCGCCCACCCACAGGCGGGCCGCTTCGCGTGCACTGGTGCCCGGCTCAATCGACACCTCCGCCCGCTCGCCCTCCAGGGCCAACGGATGACCGAGCCACCACCAGCCGCCACCTGCCAGCAGCAGTGCCAACACCACGGCAGCGCCCAAGGCGCGGCGCAGCCACCTCATGGCAGTACAGCGGCCCCAGGGACGGTGTGGTACATGGGCAATGATGATAATCCGGCGCATGACCGACCTGACCATTGACGCATCGCTGTCCGCTTCCCTCGCCACCTCGCCGCAAGGCGCCGTGCGCCTGCCGGATTGGGGCCTGATACGGGCCCGCGGCGCCGATGCGCGGGCGTTTCTCCAGGGCCAGCTCACCGGCGACCTGGTAGCGCTGAACCCGGGGCGGCACTGCCTGGCCGGCTACTGCTCTGCCAAGGGTCGGCTGATGGCCAGCTTTGTGGTCTGGTCCAGCGGGCCGCAGGACTGGTGGCTCGCCTGCAGTGCCGACCTGCTGCCGGCCACCCTGAAACGCCTGTCGATGTTCGTTCTGCGGGCCAAGTGCCAATTGAGTGACGCCACGCCGGAGTTCGGGCTGTGGGGCTTGGCGGGCGATTCAGTCCGCGCGGCATTGGCTGAGCTGGCCGTTGGCGAGCCGGGATCCGTCCGAGTCGACGGCGAGCACCACGCGCTGCGGCTGGTGGACGTCGACGGCACGCCGCGTTGGCTGCTGGCCCGCCCAACGGGTGCGCCGGACATGATTTTGCCGCCGCTCGACCCGGCGGCCTGGCGTTGGATGGAGGTCGCCAGCGGCGTGGCACGCATCGTCGCCGCCACGGCCGACCAGTTCGTGCCGCAGATGGTGAACTTCGAGCTGGTGGGCGGGGTCAGTTTCCAGAAGGGCTGCTACCCGGGCCAGGAGGTGGTCGCGCGCAGCCAGTACCGTGGCACGCTGAAGCGACGCGCCACCTTGCTGGCATCGGCCGAGCCGCTCATCGAAGGGCAGGAGGTCTTCCACGATTCGGATCCGGGCCAGCCTGCCGGCTTGGTCGCACTCGCCGCGTCTCTGGATGCCAGTCGGCATTTGGGGCTGGTGGAGATCAAGCGGGCCTTGTTGGAGATGCCTGGCAGCTTCCGGTTGGGTGCTGCCGATGGGCCGAAGCTGGCGCCCCACGCCCTGCCCTACACGGTTCCTGTGGACAACGAATGAGCCTGGGCCAGTCGCGCTCCTGGTTCGTCTACTACCAGGTCGCACCAGATGACCTGCCGGATGCGGTTCGAACCGTGGCCGAATGCCAGCGGGCCCTGCGCCTTGCGCACCCTGGGTCGTGGGCGTCGCTGATGCAGCGGCCGCCGGCCGAGGGCTCGCTGCGCATCACGCTGATGGAGATCTACACGCCACCTCCGGGCGTCCGCGAACACGACGCACAGTCATGGTGGGCGGCTGTCGACAGCCAACTGGCGGCTGCCCTGCAGGGCTTTCCACTCGGCGCGCGCCACACCGAGGTCTTCGACCCATGTGCCTAGCCGCGCTGGCGCTGGATTGCAGCCGGCGCTTCCCGTTCGTGGTGGCAGCCAATCGGGACGAGTTCTTTCATCGGCCTGCTGCGCGCCTGGGCTGGTGGCAGCCAGAAGGCGGCGGTCCGCCGATCCTGGGCGGGCGCGACCTGCAGGCCGGTGGCACCTGGATGGGCTTGACGGCCGCCGGTCGTTTCGGTTTGGTCACCAACGTGCGACGGGGCTTGCCCACGGCGGCCGAAGGCCCGTCGCGCGGGTTGATCGTGCCGGACTGGCTGCGTGGCGACGAGCCGCCGCACCGCTTCTGGGCCCGCACGGCCCTGTCCGGCCATTCGCCCTTCAACCTGCTGGCCGCTGACTTCCGGCTGGGTGAGTGCTTCTGGGCCTCCAACGATGCGCCGCACCCACGCCGGTTGGGGCGCGGCGTCACTGCGATCAGCAACGCCGCCGCATGGAATGCCCCATGGCCGAAGATCCAGGCACTCAAGGTGCAGGTCGAATCGGTGCTGCGCGAGGCCGAACCGGCGCTGGCGACAGAGGCCCTGGCCTCACTGCTGTTTGCCCTCCTGGCCGACCGCACACCAACGGCGGACGACGACCTGCCATCGACGGGCATTGGCCTTGAGAAGGAGCGCATGTTGTCGCCGGCCTTCATCCGCAGCCCGGACGGCGCCTACGGCACCCGCTGCTCCACGCTGGTGATCACCGAGCGTCTGGGCAGGCAACTGCTCACCCATGTCTTCGAGCGCAGCTTCACCAACGGCCCAGGGCGGGTGCGGCTGCGGCGCTCAACGCTGAAAGATTGGCCTCCCACGGGCCTGACTGGCGGGGCGATGCTGGCCGGCTACAACGCGCGCACCATCTCCGCATGCGCGATGCCGGCTTCCTCGAACACCGGCCCGCGCTGCGAGAAGCCAGCCCGGCGGTAGAACGGCTCTGCGCTCATCTGTGCGTGCAGGATGACCTCGCGCTCCCCGCGATCGCGGGCCGCCTGCATCAGAGCCTCAAGTACCGCCCGGCCGACGCGGCTGCCGCGCAGCGCTCGCCGAACCGCCATGCGGCCGATCTTGGCCACGCCCGGCACATGCTCCAGCAGGCGCCCCGTGGCGACCGGCATGCCCAGGCGGTTGTAGGCCACTGCATGGATGCACTCCGCGTCTGCAGCATCCCACTCCATCTCTGCAGGGATCTTCTGCTCGGCCACAAAGACCTCGGAGCGGATCATCTGGGCTTCGCGGCCCAGCACGTCCCAGGTGCCGACCCGCACGTCCACCATGGCCTCGCCGGCGTCGAAGCCCAGCATCAGGTTGCGCAGTTCGGGCGGCACCGTTTGGGCCTGGCGGGCCACCGGGTCTGCAAAGACGTAGAGCAACTCGCCGCTGACCAGCAACTCGTCGGCACGGAACACGCCAATTTCGAAAGCCATCGACGAATTGCCGATGCGGCCACAGCGGACACCGATCTCCAGCAGGTCGTCGTAGACGGCGGGGGCGAGGTACTCCAGGGTGGCCTTGCGCACGAAGATGTCGCCTCCCAGCATCTGCATGGCCTCCTGGTACGGCAAGGCCAGCGCGCGCCAGTAGCCTGCCACCGCCGTGTCGGCATAGAGCAGGTAGTGGCCATTGAAGACAATCTGCTGCATGTCGACCTCGGCCCAGCGCACGCGCAGCCGTTCGACAAAGCGGAAATCGTGTCGGATCATTGCGTGTTCTCCCATGCAGTTCGCAAGGCCTTGGCCGCCACGGCCTGGGCATGGCCGGCTTCCTTGAGAACCCGGCCCAGCTTGATGAAGTCGTGCGTCAGGCCACGGTAGAGCTCCAGTTCCACCGCCACGCCAGCCGCACGCAGGCGATCGGCGTAAGCCAGGCCTTCGTCGACCAGCGGGTCGCATTCGGCCAGCAGCAGGCAGGCCGGAGCCACGCCGTCCACATCGGGCGCCATCAGCGGTGCGAAACGCCAGTCTGCGCGGTGGTGGCGGTCAATGTAATGGTCGAAAAACCAGGCCATGCCGTCAGCCTCCAGCAGGAAGCCCTGGGCAAAGAGTTTGTGCGAGGCGGTGTCCATGTGCGCGGTGGTGCCCGGCGTGATCAGCAACTGCAGCGCGAGCGGCAGGCCGGCGTCGCGCGCCAGCAAGGCGCAAACCGCAGCAAGTGTGCCGCCGGCGCTGTCCCCGGCCACCGCCAGCCGGCGGGTGTCGAGACCAAGTTGTGCATGGCCTTCACGAGCCAGCCAGCTCAATGCGGCGAACGCATCGTTCACGGCGGTGGGAAAGCGGTGCTCGGGCGCCAGGCGGTAGTCCAACGCCAAGACGGCGCCGCCACTTCGCAAGGCGAGCTGGCGGCACAGGCTGTCGTGGGTTTCGAGGTCGCCGATCACGAAGCCGCCGCCGTGCAGATACAGGCACACCGGCAAGTGGCCCGTGCCGGCCGCATACAGTCGGGCCGGCAGCAGGGTGTCGTCGTTGGATGCGATGCTGAGGTCCTGCACGCGGGGCAGTGGCGCGCGCGGAAACTCCAGCACCTCGCTGGCGGCCCGGTAAGTGGCGCGCGCCTGCACCGGCGCCAGACTGTGGAATGGCGGCCGATTGGCACGGCGGATGCGATCCAGGATGCCCGCCATGGCGGGGGTCAGCAGGTGGGTGCTCAGGGCAGGCCTCATGGCACAAGACAGGGATCGCCAGCATACTGGCTCCGTCATCCACCCCCACGCCACGCACACCATGGCCCGAATCCAGTACCTGACACAGATCGAGATTGATTTCGGCGCCGTGCGCCTGCTGCCCGAGGAGTGCCAGCGCGTCGGCATCACCCGGCCGATGATCGTCACCGACGTGGGCGTGCGAGCGGCCGGTGTGTTGGCCCATGCCGCGCGGGCGCTGGCAGGCTTGTCTCCCGTGGTGTTTGACGGCACCCCCTCGAACCCCACAGAGGCTGCCGTGCGTGTGGCGGCCGGGCTCTACAGCCAGCACCAATGCGACGGGCTGGTGGCCGTGGGTGGCGGCTCCAGCATCGACCTGGCCAAGGGCGTGGCGATCGCGGCCACCCACCCCGGGCCGCTGACCACCTACGCGACCATCCTCGGCGGCAGCCCGCGCATCACCGAGGCCGTGGCGCCGCTGATCGCCGTGCCGACCACAGCCGGAACCGGCAGCGAAGTGGCGCGCGGCGCCATCCTGATCGTCGACGATGGCCGCAAGCTGGGCTTTCACAGCTGGCACCTGATGCCCAGGACCGCACTCCTCGACCCCGAGCTGACTCTGGGCTTGCCGCCGCTTCTGACCGCCGCTACCGGCATGGACGCCATCGCCCATTGCATGGAGACCTTCCTGGCCCATGCCGTGAACCCGCCGGCCGACGGCATTGCATTGGACGGCCTGGCGCGCGGCTGGGCCCATATCGAGCGCGCCACCCGCGACGGGCAGGATCGAGAAGCCCGATGGAACATGATGAGCGCCAGCATGCAGGGCGCGATGGCCTTCCAGAAGGGCCTGGGCTGCGTGCACTCGCTCAGCCACAGCCTGGGGGGCCTGAACCCCAGGCTCCACCATGGCACCTTGAACGCGCTGTTCCTGCCAGCGGTGGTGCGATTCAACGCGAGTGCCGAGACGGTGGCCAGCGAGCATCGGCTGCAGCGCATGGCCCATGCCATGGGGCTCGGGCCTGCCGATGCGGAGGGCCAGGTCGTGATCGACGGGCTGCGCGACATGAACGCCCGCTTGGGTTTGCCCACCGGGCTGGCAGCCCTTGGAGTGGACGAATCGATGTTCGACCGGATCATCGAGGGCGCACTGGCCGACCATTGCCACAAGACCAACCCGCGTCAGGCCAGCAGTGGCGACTACCGGGAGATGCTTCTGCAGTCGATGTGACCAACCAGGCAGGCCGGGAGGCCGAACGCGGTCGCGGCCGCCATCCTGAACCTGCGAGTTCTGGGCGGGAACATGAGTGAGATGGGGGGGCAAAGAAAAAAGCCCCGCACCTGTAAGGCGCGGGGCTCGCAGATGAAACCAATGCCGGCCCGGGTCGGGCCGGCGTGGTTCAACCGTGCTTCTTGTCGAAGAACTGTTCGTCTTCGGTGGAGCCCTTCAGCGCCGCCGTGGAGGCGTCGCGCTCGATGGTGGTGGTGACGGCGTCGAAGTAGCCGGTGCCGACCTCGCGCTGGTGCTTCACGGCGGTGAAGCCCTTCTCGGCGGCGGCGAACTCGGCTTCCTGCAACTCGACGAAGGCGCTCATGTTGTTGCGCGCATAGCCGTAGGCCAGGTTGAACATCGAGTAGTTCAGGCTGTGGAAGCCGGCCAGCGTGATGAACTGGAACTTGTAGCCCATC
>CAYJEC010000189.1:0-6358 GCA_964369025.1 uncultured Ideonella sp.
GAGTTGCTGCCGGCCAAGGGTGCCTTGCGGCAGGGCGTGATCGTGGATCTGCACGACCGCCTGCTGGCCCGTCACCAGGCGCGCGGGCACGACCTGCGCGACGAGTCGGTGCGCCTGCTGCAGAAGCGCTTTGGCGTCGACACCGCCCAGGCCAGGCGCGTGCGCGATCTGGCCTTGCGCTGGCACGCTCAGGTCGAGCCGGACGCCGACGCCGAGCGCCAGCACGATCTGCGCTGGGCGGCCGAGTAGCACGAGGTGGGCATGATGGTCTCGCACCACGACCACCACCGGCACAGCGCCTACCTGGTCGCCCATGTGGACGCAGCCGGCTTCTCGCAAAGCCAGCAACGGCGCGTCGCCGATCTGGTGCTGGGCCAGCGCGGCGGCCTGCGCAAGATGGAGCCGGCCATGACCGATGTGGATGTGGCGTGGCAGCTGCTGTGTCTGCGCCTGGCCGCCATCAAGTGCCACGCCCGTGCGGAGATCGATCCCCTGGCCATTCACATCGAGCGCAGAGGCGCAACCGCCAAGCTGCGCTGGAACCCTGATTGGGCCAGCGCGCACCCGCGCGCGGTGCACTTGCTGCGCGAGGAGGCCGAAGCCTGGTCGCGCGGCGTGCCGCTGATCCTGGAACTGCCCTCGGGCTGAGTTCAACGGCCTGCGCGGGCTTCCCAGTCTGCGGCAGAGAAGCCCACGGTGACCGCACCATCGGCCCATTCGACGATGGGCCGCTTGATCACACTGGTCTGCGCCTGCATCAACGCGCAGGCGCTTGCGGCATCGACCACTCTGTCCTGGGTGGCGCCATCCAGCTTGCGCCAGGTCGTGCCCTGGCGGTTGAGCACCCGCTCCCAACCCAGTCGTTCGCACCAGCGCTGCAATTGGTCCGCGCTCGCGCCGGCCTTCTTGAAATCGACGAACTCATGGCCCACGCCGTTCGCCGCCAGCCAGGCGCGGGCCTTCTTGACGGTGTCGCAGTTCGGGATGCCGTACAGGCGGGTCGGGTTCATCGGGCGTGGTCTTCCTTGTCGTTGACCTCGCAGATCGGGTCAGGCGAATAACCGGCATCACGCACGGTACCGTCAGGTTCCAGTGTCACCCTGAACCACTGGCAGAACGGAGATTCGTAGCGCCAGGACCAGACGCTGGCGCCGCGCCAGATACCCGCCACCTCGGCAGGCCGACCCAGCAGGCGGCGCAACTCGTCGGCGCGCATGCCGGGCACCACCCGGTTGAAGTGGCCCTCGGTCAGCACCTGGGCCCAGCCTCGAACACGGCCGTCGGCCGCGAGCTCGACCATGTAGGTGTGCTTGCCGAAGGGGCCACGGGCGAACTCCAGCCACATGCCGCCCTCGGGCAACTGGTACTGCCCGGTGGGCTCACCGAGGCGCTCCCTCACCGCCTCGCGCGATGCGCCGGCAGCCAGGTCACCGGGGCCGTATTGGCTCGCACAGGCAGCCAGAGCGAGGGCAGGCGCGAGGAGGATGATCCGCAGAGCAGGCTTCATTCGCTCCGAATCTAGCACCGGCACCTAGAATCCGCATTCGCTGATCCCCATGACGCCATGACCCGCAAGCTCTTCGTCACCACCGCCCTGCCCTACGCCAATGCGCCCTTCCACATCGGGCACATGATGGAGTACATCCAGGCGGACATCTGGGTGCGCTACCAGCGGATGCGTGGGGCCGAGGTGCATTTCGTCTGCGCCGACGACACCCACGGTGCGCCGATCATGATCGCCGCCGAGAAGGCCGGCCAGAGCCCGCAGGCCTACGTGGCCGGGGTGGCCGCCGGCCGGGCTCGCTACCTCGAGGGCTTCCACATCGCCTTCGACAACTGGCACTCGACCGACGCGCCCGAGAACCATGCTCTGGCCAAGGAGATCTACCTCGCGCTGCGCGAGAACCAGCTGATCGACGTGAAGACGATCGAGCAGTTCTTCGACCCCGACAAGGGCATGTTCCTGCCCGACCGCTTCATCAAGGGCGAGTGCCCCAAGTGCGGCACCAAGGACCAGTACGGCGACAACTGCGAGAACTGCGGCGCCGTCTATGCCCCCACCGACCTGAAGAACCCCTACTCGGCCCTCTCCGGCGCGACGCCGGTGCTGAAGACCAGCGAGCACTACTTCTTCCGCCTGTCCGACCCGCGCTGCGTGGAGTTCCTGCAGGGCTGGATGAACGAACCCGGCCGCCTGCAGCCCGAGGTGCTGAACAAGATCAAGGAGTGGTTCGTCACCGACGAACACGGCAAGGCCGCGCTCGGCGACTGGGACATCTCGCGCGACGCACCCTATTTCGGTATCGAGATCCCCGACGCACCTGGCAAGTACTTCTATGTCTGGCTGGACGCGCCCATCGGCTACCTCGCCTCATTGACCAACTACTGCGGCAAGCGCGGCATCGACATGGCCGCCCTGCTGGCCGATCCTGCGCTGGAGCAGGTGCACTTCATCGGCAAGGACATCACCACCTTCCACACGCTGTTCTGGCCGGCGATGCTGCACTTCTCGGGCCGCAAGGTGCCAGACCATGTCTTCGTGCACGGCTTCATCACCGTCAACGGCGGCGAGAAGATGAGCAAGAGCCGCGGCACCGGCATCTCGCCGCTGAAATACCTGGAGCTCGGCCTGCACCCCGAGTGGCTGCGCTACTACATCGCCGCCAAGCTGAACGCCCGGGTCGAGGACATCGACTTCAACCCGGACGATTTCGTCGCCCGCGTCAACTCCGACCTGGTCGGCAAGTACATCAACATCGCCAGCCGCGCCGCCGGCTTCCTGGCCAAGCGCTTCAACGGCACCTTGTCGGGCGATCTCGGTGTCGAGGGCTCCAGCCTGCTGGAGACCCTGCGCGCCCACCGCGCCACCATCGAGGAGCTCTACGAAGAGCGCGAGTACGGCAAGGCATTGCGCGAGACCATGGCGCTGGCCGACAAGGTCAACGAGTACGTCGACGCCCACAAGCCCTGGGAACTGGCCAAGAACCCCGACAACACCGCCGCGCTGCACGACGTGTGCAGCACCTGCATCGAGGCGTTCCGCCTGCTGACCATCTACCTGAAGCCGGTGCTGCCCGCGCTGTCGGCGCAGGTCGAGGGTTTCCTGAAGATCGGCCCGCTGTCCTTCGCCGACGCGGCCCGCCCGCTGGGCGCCCACGCCATCGGTACCTACCAGCACCTGATGCAGCGGGTCGACGAGAAACTGCTCGACGCACTGTTCGAGCCGCCGGCCGCCGCCGCCCCGCCGCCGCCCGGTGGCGAGGCCCTGGCGGACGAAATCAAGATCGACACCTTCGCGGCCGTGGACCTGCGCATCGCGAAGATCGTCAATGCCGAGCCTGTCGAGGGCTCGGACAAGCTGCTGCGCCTGACGCTCGACGTGGGCGAGGGCCGGCTGCGCAATGTCTTCTCCGGCATCAAGAGCGCCTACCAGCCCGAGCAACTGATCGGCAAGCTCACCGTGATGGTGGCGAACCTGGCCCCGCGGAAGATGAAGTTCGGCGTCAGCGAAGGCATGGTGCTGGCCGCCAGCCACGCCGACGAAAAGGCCAACCCGGGCATCTTCGTGCTCGAGCCCTTCCCCGGCGCCGAGCCAGGCATGCGGGTGCGCTGAGCGCCCGCCCGGCGGGCTTTCCTGCCCGCAGCACCGGCGAGCCACCTGCGCTCGCCTGCCTGCCTTGCGCGTGCCCGCGCCGGCACCTGTCGGCACTTCAGGCCTGTCAGCGCATGATGGTCACCGCGCCCTCCCCCTCCGCGCACCCGCTGGGCTGGTAGCCCACGCCGTGCTGTGCCAGGTGGTCACGGATGAGTCGGCGCACCACCTGCGACGGCGTCACGTCCTGGCGCGCACACAAGCCCTCGAAAGCCTTCTTCTTGGCCGGATCGATCAGCACCGTGAGGCGCGCGGTCTTGAGTTCCATGGTGTTTCGGTATGTCAGTCCTATTAACATACGAGTATCATCCAGATCTAACTTGATTTCACCCCCATGAGACAACCAAGCGCGTTCCAGCGGCTGGCCGTCGGGGCCTTGTCGAGACCATGAACGCCCTGCTGGCCGCCCAGGCCCTGCTGCTGCTCGGTGCCGCCGCGTGCCTGCTGCCCGTGGGCAACCGGTGGCGCGCCGGGCTGGGCCTGGGATCGCAGGGGCTGGCCATGGGCCTGGTGCTGTCGGCCGCGCTGCCGGTGGTGGCAGGCGCAGCGCCGTTGGAGGGCGAGCTCGCCTGGGCCTACCCGGTAGGCCGGCTGACCCTGCGGCTGGATGCGCTGGGCGCGTTCTTCCTCGCCTGGTCGCTACCGATGACGCTGCTGGGCAGCGTCTACGCGCTGGGCTACCTGAAGCCCCATATCGACAGCGAGCGCCACCTGGGCGTGCACTACGCGCTGCTGAACATGACAGCGCTGTCCTTCGTGCTGGTCTACACCGCCGATCACGCGCTGGTCTTCTTGCTGGGCTGGGAGATTGCCGCGCTGGCCGCCTGGCTGCTGGTGATCTGGGACTACCCGAACCAGAAGGTGCGCTTCGCCGGCTTCAACTACCTGGTGTCGACCCACGTCGGCCTGATTTTCCTGGTCGCCGGCTTCATGGTCCTCTACACCCACACCGCGTCGTGGGACCTGGGCGGCTTCGGCCGGTGGCTGCAGGCTCACCCCGGCGCCGAGCGCGACCTGGTGTTCCTGCTGCTGCTGACCAGCTTCGCGCTCAAGTCGGCCTTCTTCCCGTTCCATTCCTGGCTGCCGCGCGCCCACGCCGCCGCCCCTGCCCACGTATCGGCGTTGATGTCCGGCGTGATCCACAAGGCCGGCCTCTACGCACTCGTGCGCTTCTTGCTGCTGATGGGCCGGCCCGACGAATGGATGGGCTGGTTCCTGATCGGCTTCTCGCTGCTGTCGGCGGTGATCGGCGCGCTCTACACAGTCAGCCAGCGCGACCTGAAACGCCTGCTCGGCTACTCGTCGACCGAGAACGTCGGCATCGCCGGGCTCGGCCTCGGCCTGGGCTGCCTGGGCCTGGCCTGGGGCCACCCGGCCCTGGTGGCGATCGGCTTCGCCGGTGGCCTGCTGCACGTGCTGAACCATGCGCTGTTCAAGTGCCAGCTCTTCTACGCCGCCGGCGCGGTCTACCAGGCCACCCACACCGTCGACATGGAAAAGCTCGGTGGCCTGGCCCGGCTGATGCCGTGGACGACGTTCGCCTTCCTGCTCGGCGGTGTGGCGATTGCGGCCCTGCCGCCGCTGAACGGTTTCACCAGTGAGTTCGTCCTTTACACGGGCCTGTTCGGCGGCACGGCCCAGGGCCCGGCGCCCTCGCCCTGGGCCCAGGTGGCGCTGGCCGCTGCCGGCGCCGTGCTGGCCTTCGTCGGCGCGGTCTCGGCGCTCAGCATCACGCGCGCCTTCGGCGTCGTCTTCCTGGGTTCGCCGCGTGATGCTTCGATCGCGCCGCCCCAAGAAGTGAGCCACTGGATGCGCTGGCCCACCTTGTTGCACGCCGCAAGCGTCATTGCGCTGGGCGTGGCGCCGGTGCTCGGGCTGGCCCTGGTCGAAGGCGCGGCGCGGCTGGCCCTGGGCGGCATGGGCCCCGGCGCCGCAGCGGCGGGCGATGCAGCGCTCGACTCGCTGGCCCGCACGCTGTCGCGCATCGGCATCGTCGCCGCCAGCCTGGCCGGCACGATCGCGTTGCTGTGGGCCTGGCGCGCCAGGCGCCGTGCACCCCAGGCCAGCCGCCATGTCACCTGGGGTTGCGGCTACGCGCTGCCGAACACGCGCATGCAGTACACCGGCTCCGCTTTCTCGTGGGACTTCAGCCAGCGCTTCCGCGGCCTGATGGTCTTGCTGCGCCGGCGCAAGGCACCCGAGGGCTACTTCCCGCAAGACGCCTATCTGGTCACCGACTGTGTCGACGCGGTCGAGCGGCGCCTGTTCTCGGTGATCAAGCATGGCGACGAATCGGCCAGTGACTGGTCGCAGCGCCTGCGCGAGGACGACCCGCGCCTGGCCTTCGCCGCTGGCCTGGTCGCGCTGGTGCTGATTGCCGCGCTGATCGTGCTGGTCGGAGGCCCATTGCGATGACACCGGCGCTACACGCCGCCCTGGCCGCCGCGCACCTGGCCATCGTGCTCGCGATGCCGATCCTGATGATCGGCCTGGTCAACCGAACCAAATCCTGGTGGGGCGGGCGGCGCGGGCCGCGCTTGCTGCAGCTCGGCTGGGATCTGCTGCGCCTGCTGGGCAAGCGGCCGGTACTGAGCGCCGTGGCCACGCCACTGTTTCGCGCCGGTGCCTGGGTGGTACTGGCCGCCTCGCTGATGGCGGCGCAGATCGCGCCGATCCTCGGGCCATTGGCGCCCTTGCAGTTCGCGC
>CAYJEC010000190.1:0-6295 GCA_964369025.1 uncultured Ideonella sp.
TGGCGGCCGAGCTGCACCGCACGACGCGCGAGATGGTCGCCTTCGGGCTGGACCGTGTCGATGCCGACAAGGACATCCGCGTCAGCGTGATCGAAGCGGCGCCGCGCGTGCTGCCGGCGCTGCCGGAGAGGCTGTCGCAGGCCACCGAATCGCTGCTGACCAAGCTGGGGGTCGAGGTGCACACCCACGCCAAAGTGGCCGAGGTGCTGCCCGGCGGGGTGAGACTCGCCGACGGCCGGCTGCTGCCGGCGGAACTGGTGGTGTGGGCGGCGGGCGTCAAGGCGCCGGACTTTCTGAAGAACATCGCCGGGCTCGAGACCAACCGCACCAACCAGCTGGTGGTGAAGCCGACGCTGCAGACCAGCCGGGACGACGATGTGTTCGCCATCGGCGACTGCGCGGCCTGCGCGTGGCCGCAGGCCGACCACGGCAAGGGCGGCATGGTGCCGCCGCGTGCCCAGGCGGCGCACCAGCAGGCGTCGCACATGGTCAAGCAGATCGGTCTGCGCCTGGCCGGCAAGCCGCTGCGGCCCTACCGCTACCGCGACTTCGGCTCGCTGGTCTCGCTGGGCGAGTTCAGCACGGTGGGCAACATGATGGGCGGGCTCATCGGCGGCAGCCTGATGGTCGAGGGCCTGTTCGCGCGCACGATGTACCTGTCGCTCTACAAGATGCACGAGTTGGCGCTGCATGGCTTCGCCAAGGTCGCCCTCGACACACTGGCGCGCCTGATCGTTCGGCGCACCGAACCGCATGTGAAGCTGCACTGAGGAGGGACCATGACTGCTCCCACCCCCGACCCTTCGAAGTGGCTGACCGACCTGCTGGCAGGCCAGCAGGAGTTGTTTCGCATTCTCGGCGGCGGCACCGACCCGGCAGGTTCCGGCGAGGCTGCGCCCCCGCTGGCCCTGCCATTCATGTCGCCCTGGATGGAAGGCACCAAGGCGCTGCTGGCCTGGCAGCAGCAGGCGAGCAACTGGTGGACCGGCGCGCTGGCCGGATCGGGGGCGGGCGCGCAAGTGCCGGTAGCCGACCGTCGCTTCGCAGGCGAGGCCTGGCGCAACGATCCGCGCTTCGACGGGCTGACGCAAACCTACCTCGGCCTGTCGGACATGGTGCGAAAGAACCTGGACGCCGCGCCGCTGGAAGGACGCAGCAAGGCGCAGTGGGGTTTCGTGCTGCGTCAGGTCGTCGATGCGCTGAGCCCGGCCAACTGCCTGGCCACCAACCCCGAGGCGCTGCAGACCGCGCTGGACAGCGGCGGCGCGAGCCTGGTCGAAGGCATGCGCCTGTTCGTGCAGGACTTCGCCCGCGGCCGCGTGTCGATGACCGACGACACTGCGTTCGAGGTCGGGCGCAACGTCGCGACCACGCCGGGCAGCGTGGTGTTCGAGAACGACCTGATCCAGCTGATCCAGTACGCGCCGACGACCGCCAAGGTGCACGAGCGGCCGCTGCTGATCGTGCCGCCCTGCATCAACAAGTACTACATCCTCGACCTGCAGCCCGACAACTCGCTGGTCGCCCACGCGGTGGCGCAGGGCCACGCGGTGTTCCTGGTCTCGTGGCGCAACGCCGGGCCGGAGCAAGGGAATCTGGGTTGGGACGACTACCTCGAGCAGGGCGTCATGCAGGCCATCGACGTTGCGCTGGCGATCAGCGGTGCCGACCGCGCCAACACGCTGGGCTTCTGCATCGGCGGCACGCTGCTGGCCAGTGCGCTGGCGGTGCTCGCGGCGCGCGGCGAGGACAAGGCCGCCAGCCTGACCTTGCTGACGACGATGCTCGACTTCAGCAACACCGGCGAGCTCGGCCTGATGGTCAGTGAGCAGGCGGTGGCCGCCCGTGAGGCCAGCATCGGCCGCGACGGCCTGCTCAAGGGCAGCGAACTGGCCCAGGTCTTCGCCGCGCTGCGCGCCAACGACCTGATCTGGCCCTATGTCGTCAACGGCTACCTGAAGGGCAAGGCTCCGCCGGCTTTCGACCTGCTGTTCTGGAACGGCGACGACACCAACCTGCCGGGACCGATGTACTGCTGGTACCTGCGCAACACCTATCTCGAGAACAAGCTGCGTGAGCCCGGTGGCACGGTGCAGTGCGGCGTGCCGGTGGATCTGGGGCAGATCACGGTGCCGGCCTTCGTCTACGCCTCGCGCGAAGACCACATCGTGCCCTGGCAGACCGCCTACGCCAGCACCCAGCTGCTCGGCGGTGACGTGCGCTTCGTGCTCGGTGCCAGCGGCCACATCGCCGGGGTCATCAACCCGCCGGCCAAGGGCAAGCGCAACTATTGGGTCGGCAAGCTGGCCGCCGACGCCGATCGCTGGCTCGAACGCGCCGAGGACGTGCCGGGCAGTTGGTGGCCCGCCTGGATGGACTGGCTGGGCGAACACGCCGGCCGCCTGGTCGCCGCACCCAAGTCCGCGGGTTCCCGCCAGCACAAGCCGATCGAATCAGCGCCCGGCCGCTACGTCAAGGCCAAGGCGCCCTGACCGACGGCGCCCCGTCCTCGCCCCACCCCAGCCCTGAAGGAGAAACCTCCCATGCAAGACATCGTCATCGTCTCGGCCGCGCGCACCGCGGTCGGCAAGTTCGGCGGCTCGATCGCCAACATCCCGGCCACTGAACTCGGCGCGATCGTCATCCGAGAGGCCATCGCGCGCGCCAGGCTCGATCCGGCGCAGGTCGGCGAGGTCATCATGGGCCAGGTGCTGGCCGCGGGCGCCGGTCAGAACCCGGCCCGCCAGTCGCTGATGAAGGCCGGCGTGCCGAAGGAGACGCCGGGGCTGACGATCAACGCGGTCTGCGGCTCGGGCCTGAAGGCCGTGATGCTGGCGGCGCAGGCGGTGGCCTGGGGCGACAGCGAGATCGTCGTCGCCGGTGGCCAGGAAAGCATGAGCCTGTCGCCGCATGTGCTGTTCGGTTCGCGGCAGGGCCAGCGCATGGGCGACTGGAAGATGATCGACAGCATGATCGTCGACGGCCTGTGGGACGTCTACAACCAGTACCACATGGGCACCACGGCCGAGAACGTGGCCAAGGCGCACGGCATCACGCGCGAGATGCAGGACGCGCTGGCGCTGGCCAGCCAGCAGAAGGCGAGCGCGGCGCAGGACGCCGGCAAGTTCAAGGACGAGATCGTCGGCGTGACGATCCCGCAGAAGAAGGGCGATCCGCTGGTCTTTGCGGCCGACGAGTTCATCAACAAGAAGACCAATGCCGAAGCACTGGCCGGGCTGCGGCCGGCGTTCGACAAGGCCGGCAGCGTCACCGCCGGCAATGCCTCGGGGCTGAACGACGGCGCGGCCGCGGTGGTCGTGATGAGCGCGAAGAAGGCCGCCGCACTGGGCCTGACGCCGCTGGCGCGCATCGCCGCATTCGGCACCAGCGGGCTCGATCCGGCAACGATGGGCATGGGCCCGGTGCCGGCCAGCCGCAAGGCGCTGGAACGCGCCGGCTGGAAGGTCGGCGACGTTGACCTGTTCGAGCTGAACGAGGCCTTTGCCGCGCAGGCCTGCGCGGTCAACAAGGTGCTCGAAGCCGACCCTGCGAAGGTCAACGTCAACGGCGGCGCCATCGCCATCGGCCACCCGATTGGCGCCAGCGGCTGCCGCATCCTGGTCACGCTGCTGCACGAGATGCAGCGCCGCGACGCCAAGCGCGGCCTGGCCGCGCTGTGCATCGGCGGCGGCATGGGCGTGTCGCTCGCCATCGAACGGTGATGTCGAGCGCTGAGATCCGAATTTCATCGAACCCCACAGGAGACATTCCAATGAGCAACACACGCGTGGTCCTGGTCACCGGCGGCATGGGCGGCCTGGGCGAGACGATCTCCACCAAGATGGCCGATGCCGGCTACAAGGTCGCAGTCACTTACTCGCCGGGCAACACCAAGCATGCCGAGTGGGTGGCCGGCATGAAGGGCCGCGGCTACGACATCGCCGCGGTGCCCTGCGACGTGGCCGACCTCGACTCCTGTGCGAAGGCCGTGGCCGAAGTCACGGCCAAGGTGGGCCCGGTCGACGTGTTGGTCAACAACGCCGGCATCACGCGCGACATGACCTTCAAGAAGATGGACAAGGTCAACTGGGACGCCGTGATGCGCACCAACCTCGACAGCCTGTTCAACATGAGCAAGCAGGTCGTCGACGCGATGAGCGATCGGGGCTGGGGCCGGGTGATCAACGTCTCGTCGGTGAACGGCAGCAAGGGCGCGTTCGGCCAGACCAACTACTCGGCGGCCAAGGCCGGCGTGCACGGCTTCACCAAGGCGCTGGCGCTCGAAGTGGCGAAGAAGGGCGTGACCGTCAACACCATCTCGCCCGGCTACATCGGCACCAAGATGGTCACGGCCATTCCGAAGGAAGTGCTGGACTCGAAGATCCTGCCGCACATCCCGGTGGGCCGTCTCGGCAAGCCCGAGGAAGTGGCCGGTCTGATCATCTACCTGGCCTCCGATGAAGCGGCGTTCGTGACCGGCGCCAACATTGCGATCAACGGCGGCCAGCACATGCAGTGATGCGCTTGCGACCGACAAAAACACCTCAGGAGACAAACCGATGAGCAAGACCGGATTCGACCATGACGCCTTGGTGGAGCAGTTCGCGCAGGCCTCGGCCAAACAGGGCGAGGCGCTGCGCCAGGCCGTGCAGCAGGCCACGTTGAAGGCCCTGCAGGGCCGCGAGCTGACGCTGAAAAGCGTGCGCGACGCGGTGAAGGCGACGACGAAGGCGGCTTCGGCGGGCGCCGCGAAGAGCGGCTTGCCGACGACCGATGTCGAGGCGCTGCTGATGAAGGCCGTCGAGGGCATGGACGCCGCGCTGGTCAAGGCGGTTGAAGCCAATCGCCGTGCGCTCGAGCAGTTTGTCGACCAAGGCGCGCAGTTGCAAGAGACCCAGATGAAGAAGGCACTCGCCGACATCGAGAAGATGGAGGACACGCTGTACGGCAGCGTCGACAAGGCGGTGGCCGACGCCGCGAAGAACCTGCAGGGGCCCTGGGCCATGGTGCTCGAAGGGATGAAGGCCAAGGGCAGCGCGACCGGCTCCAGCGCCACCGCTGCACTGGAGCAGCTGACGGAGCGGTCGCGGGAGGCGGCACGCCAGGGCCGTGCCCAGGCGCAGCGCACCGTCGAGGCCTGGATGGACCACTACACGGCGCTGGCGCGCGGCGTGCTGATCGGCCTGTCCGAGGGCCTGGGCGAGCCGGCGCCGGCCAGCGCCGCCGCGGCGAAGAAGACCGCCTCCCGGGCGCGCAAGAGCTGAACCGCCCGACCGGTGCGCCGCCGATCCACGAAAGGCCGGAACCATGGATGCCCTGATCCTGGCGCGCATGCAGTTCGCCGCCATCATCACGTTCCACATTCTGTTTCCAGTCATCAGCATCGCGTTGGCATGGGTGCTGATGTTCTTCCGCTGGCGTTACCTGCGCGCCGTGCAGCCGGTGGAACGGCAGGCCTGGCTGGGTGCGTACCGCTTCTGGACCAAGGTCTTCGCACTGACCTTCGCGCTCGGCGTGGTCAGTGGCATCCCAATGAGCTTCCAGTTCGGCACCAACTGGCCCGGTTTCATGGAACGGGTCGGCAACGTGGCCGGGCCGCTGCTGGGCTACGAGGTGCTGACGGCGTTCTTCCTCGAGGCCGGCTTCCTGGGCATCATGTTGTTCGGTCATGGCCGAGTCAGCGAACGTGTGCACATGATGGCCACCTTCTTCGTCGCCATCGGCACCTCGCTCAGCGCGTTCTGGATCCTGGCGCTGAACTCATGGATGCAGACCCCGACAGGCCACGAGATCGTCAACGGCGAGTTCCACGTCAGGAACTGGCTCGACATCATCTTCAGCCCTTCGTTCCCCTACCGCCTGGCGCACAAGCTGCTCGCCTCGGCGCTGACCGTCGGTTTCCTGCTCGCCGGGCTCTCAGCCTGGCAGATCCTCAAGGGCGCGGCGCCGCGTTCGGCGCCGAAGGTGCTGCGCGTCGGGTTGACGCTGGCGGCGCTGCTGATACCGGTGCAGGTTTTCGTCGGCGATCTGCACGGCCTCAATACGCTGCAGCACCAGCCGCAGAAGGTCGCTGCGATGGAGGGCGTGTGGGAAACTCAGCGCGGCGCACCACTGCTGCTGTTTGCGATTCCCGATGAGCAGTCGCGCGCGAACCGGGCGGCCATCGGCATCCCCAAACTCGCCAGCTTCATCCTCAGGCACGATGTCGACGGCGAGATCAAGGGCCTGAACGAATTTGCCGGCGCCCATCCGCCGGTGGCCATGGTGTTCTGGTCGTTCCGCGTCATGGTCGGCG
>CAYJEC010000191.1:0-6249 GCA_964369025.1 uncultured Ideonella sp.
CGTGCTGCGCCAGCTGTTGGCGTGGGAGAGTGACTACTCGTAGCTCGCTTGCACCGAGCAGGGGGCGTCGTTCGACGACCGCTTCTACGTGTTCACCCCGCAGGCCACCATCATCGAACTGACGGCCGGCGCCACACCGGTCGACTTCGCCTACGCGCTGCACACTGATCTGGGCCACCGCTGCCGCGGTGCCCGGGTGGACGGCGCGATGGTCACCCTGCACACCCCGTTGCAGAACGGCCAGACGGTGGAGGTCATTGCCGCCAAGGAGGGCGGCCCGTCGCTTGACTGGCTCAACACCGAGCTGGGCTTCCTGCGCAGCCCTCGCTCTCGCGCCAAGGTTCGGGCCTGGTTCAACGCCATGGCGCAAGGCCAGACCATCGCCCGGGGGCGCGAACTGGTCGAAAAGCTGCTGCAACGGGAAGGGCGCACGGCGCTGAAGCTCGACGATCTGGCCTCGCAGCTGGGCTTTCGCGATGCCGCCGCGTTGTTCGATGTGGTCGGCAAGGACGAATTCTCGCTGCGCAACATCGAGCAACTGCTGAACCCTCCAGCGCCGACGCCAGAGGCCGACGAACTGCCACACCTGAGCCGACCCCGGGCTGAAGCCACGGGTTCGGGCGGCGGCGTGCTGGTGGTGGGTGTTGAATCGCTCCTGACCAACCTGGCCCGCTGCTGCAGGCCAGCACCGCCCGACTCGATCGGCGGCTTCGTCACGCGGGGCAAGGGCGTGGCGATCCATCGGCGCGACTGCTCCAACTTCCGTCACATGGCCGACCGCATGCCCGAGCGCGTGATTGCCGTGGCCTGGGGTGCGCCGCCGGCGGGGCGCGATGCAGCCTACCCGGTGGATGTCGCCATCGAGGCCGGAGACCGGCAGGGACTGTTGCGCGACATCTCCGAAGTGTTCGCCAAGGAGAAGATGAACGTCACCGGCGTGCACACGCAGTCGGTGCGCGATGCCGAGGGCAAGACAGCCTGGATGACCTTCACGGTCGAGGTGGCCGACGCCTCCCGCCTGCGCCAGGTGCTGGCCCAGGTGGCCAAGGTTTCCGGCGTGCGCCACGTTCGCCGGAAATGAGGCCAGGAGCCGATGCTATACTGCGAGGCTTAGCAGGCGCGTAGCTCAGTTGGTTAGAGCACCACCTTGACATGGTGGGGGTCGTTGGTTCGAATCCAATCGCGCCTACCAGATTGAAAGCCCGGTAACTCGTTGATTGACAACGGTTTATCGGGCTTTTCCGTTTCTGGCGAGCACTACTCCGCTGGCTACCCAGGTTGATGAAATGCCCTCTGTGAGGGCGGCTCAGCGGATCACCAGTGGTTCAAGGCAGTCAAGCGGTTTGACGGAACTGCTCAGAGGGCATGACCCCCTCCAGCAACACACACGCTGCTGAACGGTTCGGCGCTGTCGCTGTCAATGCCCTTCGCGGAAGGGATCTCACTGCCACCGCCAAGGCCCTTGATGCGCGCCGGTAGGCTGTCGCTGCCGGTGCCTTCAGTGCGCGACGGGGTAGGCTTCTTCGGCGGTGGCGCTGGCGCCGTTCACCCGGTCAGCAAAGCAAAATTTCTTGAGCTGCGAACTTTGGAACCACAGAGCATGCCTCCCGACGCTGTGGTCATGAGCCCTGGGCGGATCGCTTCGCGCTGGAGCCAGACTTCTTTGACGTGGACGCTTTTGGGGGGACCGTTTCAGCCGCAGCCTTCTTCGATGTCGAAGTTGCGGGTATCGAGTAAGGTGGGACTTTCCTCAAAGCGGCAACATCCGACTTCTGATGCGTATCCTGGCGGAACACTACATCACCTTGCTCCACCTGCATGTCGGCTTCGTCACCGCCAGCGGATGCCTGTTCGCGCTTCGGGCGTTCGCCAGGATCGCCGGCGCACGCTGGCCGCTGGCACGACCGGCCCGCGTGGCCAGTTGGGCCGTCGACACCGGCCTGCTGAGCGCCGGAGGCCTGCTATGGGCCACGCTGCAGATCAACCCCATGGTGCAGACCTGGCTGGGCACCAAGTTGCTGCTGCTGGTGGTCTACGTCGGGCTGGGTACGATGGCGCTGAGGCGTGCGCGTACGCTCACGGCAAGGTTGATCTGGACGCTGGCAGCGCTGGCTTGTTTCGGATGGATCGTCGGCACTGCCATCGCACACCACCTGTACGGGCCGCTGCGCTGGCTGTCAAGCTTAACCTAAGTACCTGCATTGCGTTGCGTCAAGAGGCCCAGCGTGCGGCAGTCGCCCACCGGCTTGCTCACTCGTCGATGGTCAATGCGAACAGCCCGTACGCTTGGCGCCGGCGCATCGGGGACCCGTTGCGGTGCTATGCGATAGGGTGTGGATGAAGAACAGGCGCCGGCGGAGTTGCCGCAGCCGGTGCATCGGTCGCAGTCCACCCGCGCCAGCGTTCGGCCGATGCGCCGGTTCGGGTGCCGCACTATCGTGATCGCGGCGTAGGGGCAGTCTACGAATCAGTGCCTGCGGCCGTTGCAGTGGTCGGCGTCGGAGCGCATGACCCCGGCCGCTGGCGCGTCGAAAACGATGAACAACGCCACGCCACTTGTGATGTCATGCAATCAACAGGCTCAGCGACTGGCCAGCGGATCGAATGTGGCGGACGGTCGCTGCAGTCGGCCCGTGCCGGGGTGTGCCAATGTCGAGTTGGGTGTTGGCTGGCTGCGTTGGCGCCTCTCGTCAAAGGGCAGGGCAGTTTGAGTTGGGACAAAACCACGTCGAGAACGCATCCGCACAGTGGCGCCATTGCCCTCATCTCAGGAGATCGCCGTGTTGAACGCGACTGCGTCGAGCCACTTGAGCCCGGGCCGACAGGCCGTCCGCACTTGGCTTGCCGTGCCCATGGCGCCGGAATCTGACCTGAATCTGCTGCGCAACGCGTTCAGGCTGCAACGCCAGTCCGACCTTGCGCTGTGCCACCTCGCCAACGCAGCCCGCCTGGTTCGTTGCCCGGTCGGCCCGTTTGAGATCGCCTCACCTCGCCGGCCGGAGCCTTCGTGGTGGCTGCTCAGTCAGGGCGTGATGGGCCTGGGAACGCGCGGTCAGTGCGGCAACTTCTGCGAGAAGCGCACCATCCGGCCGGGCGATTGGCTTGAGACGGCCGGAGCCATGACCCCCCCGGGAACCTGGCTGGAGCAGGCCGAGTGCCGCACGGCCGTCGAGTTGGTGGCGGTGCCGCTGGTGGCCCTGAACGAGGCCTGTACGCTCGACCCCGCGCTTCTACAGGCCTTTGCGGCGGTGTTGGCGCAGCGAGTGCGCGAATTGAGTGACAGCCTGTACGACATGGGTACGACTGACGTGACGGGTCGCGTCGCACGCTGGTTGCTGCGCCATGCGCAAGGCCCAGCGTCCGACGGCACGGCAACCGTGACGTTGACCGAGCGCAAGGGCACCATTGCCCAGCATCTGGGCACGACCTCGGAGTCACTGTCGCGCGCCTTGAGGCGCATGTCCGATGCGAGTCTCGTCGAGGTGCACGGCTATGAGTTGCGGCTGCGCGACCTCGAAGGCCTGCGGCGCCTGGCCTCGCCGGCTGGTTCGCAGCGCATGATTTAGCGAGTGGTCGACGCCGATCACCCCGTCCGCCACGGTCGATCCCGGCCGCCATCGACGCGGCACCCGGAGCGCTGCGCTCGCCGGCTGACCATGGCTTGGTTGCGCGGGGGGCTGACAGGCGTGCTGCTCGTTCTGAGCACCCTGTTCGTCTTTGCGCTCATGCTGCTCCCGGCGATGACCAAGCAGGCGCTGCCGGCTGGCGCTCTGCGCCACTGCTGCGACAAGGCACTGAACTTCCTTGCTACAGGCTGGGTCGCCGTGAACAACGCCTGGCTGTCGGCAGCCGCCCTTCCGTGGCAGGTGTGTGGGCTTGAGGGTCTGATGCCTCATGGTTCGTATCTGGTTTCGAGCAACCACCAATGCTGGGCGGACATCCTGGTGCTGCAGCGCATCTTCCATCACCGCATTCCGTTCCTGAGGCCCTTCCTGAAGCGTGAATTGAGCCCGGTATCAGCCATCGGCCTGGCGTGGCGGGTGCTGGACTTCCCGTTCGTGCGCTGCGCCAGCGGGGGCGACGCCGGCCACGGTGACCTGGCGACCACGCGCAGGGCCTGCCAGAAGTACAAGGGCACGCCCACGGCCGTCCTCGGGTTTGCCGAAGGCACTCGCTTCACCGCCACCCGGCACGCCGCGCAGCGAAGCTCCTATCGCCACCTGCTCATGCCCAAGGTCAATGGTCTAGGGGTCGCCCTCGCCACGATGGGCGAGCAATTCGATGCGTTGCTGGACGTGACCATCGTCTACCCGGAGGGCGCTCCCCGACTCTGGGACCTGATGTGTGGGCAGGCCGGGGCGATTTGCGTCAATGTTCGACGCCGGCGCGTCCCCGCTGGGGTCGTGGGTGGTGATCTCGTCGGGGATCAGGCCTATCGGCGACGAGTCCGAGCGTGGCTCGCTGAACAGTGGGCAGAAAAGGACCGACTCATCGATGCCCGATTGGCGGCCCGTCCTGCGAAACGGGCGCCAGACGCTGACTGATACGCCGTCCGTCGTCTCCGAGCGGTACGTTGGCTCATCTCATCCGCCGGTCAGGCTCACAGCGCCCGGCACGTTGATGGCGCCGAGCTGCTCGTGCAACGAGACGACGCCGCCGATCATGATGACGGCCGGGGGCCGGACATCATGGACCAGCGCAAGCGTCGGCAGAGTCTGCAGCGTGCCGGCGACTGTGCGTTGATCCAGGAGCGTGGCGCGCTCCACCAGCGCGGCGGGCGTTTCGGGGCTCGCCCCATGTGCCATCAACTGCGAGCAGATCACCTGCAGCGTCCCCACGCCCATGTAGATCACAACCGTCTGGTGGGGCCGTGCGAGCATCGGCCAGTCCAGATCGACCACGCGCTCTGCACCCTCCGAGCGAAGGTGGCCGGTGACGAACACGAGTGTGCGTGAATGGTCGCGGTGCGTCAGTGGTATGCCTGCGTATGCTGCTGCACCCTGGGCTGCACTGATGCCGGGGATGACCTCGAACGGGATGCCGTGCGCCGCCAGCGCCTGAACCTCTTCGCCGCCCCGCCCAAACACATACGGGTCGCCGCCTTTGAGCCGCAGCACCGGCCTGCCAGTACGCGCCAGCCGAATCATCAGTCCGATGATGGCTTCTTGATTCAGGGTGTGGTTTCCGGCCTCCTTGCCGACATAGAGCCGGCTCGCCGTCGAGGGCGCCAGATCGATCACCGCCTTGCTCACCAAATGGTCATACAGAACGACATTCGCCGCGCGCAAGGCGTTGGCGGCCTTGACAGTGAGCAGTTCGGGGTCGCCAGGTCCGGCGCCAGCCAGCGTGACGCGAGCCGGGCGCGCGGCCACGCTGAAATGCAGCGGTTCGTTCAACAGACTCATCGCTCGCTCCCTGCCACGTGCTTTGGCAGATTGTGAAAGTACCACGTCGCCCGCGTCCTTGAACCAGTTCAAGGACGCCAGTGCGACTGCGGGAAGACGATGCACACGCTGGTAGTGACCCGGGTCACAGCGCCACCTTCACAACTGCTCGGAGTGTTCTCATGATGCCGATCCGAATCAACTCGAGTGCTGCCACGTTCGTCGCTTCGCTGGCCTTCGTCTTCGCCGCACAGGCACAGGACAAGGAACAGAAGCACGTGACCCAGCCCGAGGTCAACTACCAGGCGGGAACCTCGCCCCTGGCCAACTAGCCGATGTACCAAAGCGCTAACCCCAAGGCGCCGCCGATGACGCAGGGCGAGTTCGATCTGGGCCGCAAGACGTACTTCGAGCGATGCGCCGGCTGCCACGGCGTGCTGCGAAAGGGTGCGACGGGCAAGGCACTCACCCCCGAAATCACCATCGGGAAGGGCACGGACTATCTGAAGATCTTCATCGCCTACGGCTCGGCCGCCGGCATGCCGAACTGGCTGACCTCGGGCGAGATGGATGAGAAGACGGTGGACATCATGGCCCGCTATGTGCAGCAGGACCCACCGGTTCCGCCGGAGTTCGGCATGGCGCAGATGAAAGCGACGTGGAAGGTCATCGTTCCACCGGCCCAGCGGCCAACGAAGAAGATGAACAACTACAACATCGAGAACATCTTCAGCACCACCTTGCGTGACACCGGCGAGGTGGCGTTGATCGACGGCGACACCAAGAAGATCATCAACATCGTCAAGACCGGCTATGCGGTGCACATATCGCGGACATCGGCATCCGGCCGCTACCTGTTCGTGAT
>CAYJEC010000192.1:0-6199 GCA_964369025.1 uncultured Ideonella sp.
CACGATGGCGCCCACGCCGGCCCAGACCGGCACATTGACGGTCTCCGTCTCCTTCACCGACAGCACGATCGGCCCGAGCTTGGCCTCGTGTGTGTCCTTGGTGTAGCTGAAGCTCCCGTACACCAGGCCCAGCAGGCCGGACACGATGAGAACGATACCGACCAGTTTGATGGTGTTCATGAATGACCCCTGTGAGATGGGTTCATTCTGCGCCCGGGTCACCAGCACAGCGCAAGTGGCCGATGAGACCTGGCCATGGTCCAGCCAGACATCGTCTCAGTTCAGGCTGGTCAGGTCGGCTGGGCGGGTCTCGTCGAACAACGACGCACTGAACGCGCCATCGGTCTCCGGGCCGTCGTTGGTGGCCCAAAGTTCCAGCGCCTTGGCCGTCATCGGCTTGGCGAACAGATAGCCCTGCAACTCGTCGCAGCCCATGCTCACCAGGAAGTCGCGCTGCGCTTCGGTTTCAACGCCTTCTGCCACCACCCTCAGTCCGAGCGTGTGAGCCATCTGCACGATGGCCTGCGCGATGGAGCGCGCATCGACGCTGCTGTCCAGGTCGCACACGAAGGCGCGGTCGATCTTCAACTCGGCCGCAGGAAGCCGGCGCAGCGAGGCCAGGCTGGAGTAGCCGGTCCCGAAGTCGTCGATCGACACATGCACGCCGACCGCACGCAGGCGCTCGAAGGCCTGCTGGGTGGCTTGGGTGTCCTCCATCGCCACTGACTCGGTGATCTCGCAGGTGAGCCGGCCGGCCGGGATGCGGTGGGCGACCAGGGCCGCACGGATGCGATCGACAAAGTCGTCCTGCCGCATCTGGTAGCCCGACAGATTGATGGCCACGCGCATGCGCAGGCCCCGCTCACGCCATTGCGCAGACTGGCGACACGCCTCTTCCAGGACCCAGTTGCCGATGGCGGCAATCAGACCGTGGCGCTCAGCCAGCGGGATGAACAGGCCGGGGCTGATCATGCCGCGCTGCGGGTGCCTCCAACGCAACAGCGCTTCCGCCGCCGTGATCTGCAGGCTCCCCGCGTCCACCTTGGGTTGGAAGTAGAGCTCGAACTGGCCCCGCTCCACAGCCACGCGAAGTTCACTCAGCAGGGCTGCCTGCTCACGTTTGCCCACGCCCATCTGGGCCTGGTATTCGGCCTGGCCCGCACCCCCTGCCAATTTCACCGTGCGCATGGCGAGGATGGCGTTCCCAAGCAGCATCGGGCGAGAGCCATGCGCCGGATACGCGGCAATGCCGACCGAGCATGTCAAGTGGGAGAGTTGGCCAGCCATGTGAAACGGCTGGCTCAGGCCGGCTCTCAGCATCTCGGCGGCGTCGTGACCCTGCTTCAGATCGCCTTGCGTGATGACGGCAAACTCGTCCGCTGCGATCCGGCACGCCGTGCCACCCGACAGTTCGGCCACACGGCGCGCCGCCTCGCGCAACACCGCATCGCCGTGATCGTGGCCAAAGGCGTCGTTGATCGAGCGAAGGTTGTCCATGTCCACATACAGCAGGCAGAAACCCCCGGCACCGCGATCGCACCGCAAACATTCTTCATCCAAGGCCAGATCGAACCGCGCCCGATTCATCAACCCGGCCACTTCATCCGGTGACCGCGGTGCGTTCAGCGGAGTCGACCCATCTCGCAACCGCGGCCTATGGCCGGCGCGATGACGCATCTGGGATCGACTAAGGCGCCACGCCAGAAGCGCCGCCACGAGCCACCCGGCAGCCAGCCCGGCGAGGACGACGTCGTGCGCCGCCCAGTCCCAGGTGCTTGGATGCAACTTCATGCATCGCTTATCGGCCGCATGGAGGTGGGATTGAGCCCGCAGAACGCACCACGAGGGATTCAGGGCGGCGCGACGCTCCAGTTCGGTGGCCGCTTCTCGTTGAAGGCGAGCACGCCTTCCAGCGCGGCGTCATCCATCATGTTGCATGCCATGGTCTGGCCAGCGTCGATGTAGGCTGCCCCGATACCTGCCTCCAACTGCCGGTAGAACAGTTCCTTGCCGAGTGCCACCGCGACGCGCGGCTTGGCCACGATGCTGGCGCACAGGCGCTCGACCTCGACGTCCAGCGCTGCCTGATCGTCCGCGACCCGGTTGACCAGGCCGCGGCGGCGGGCCTCCTCGGCGTCGATGAATTCGCCGGTGACCAGCATCTCGAACGCCTCCTTTCGGCCCATGTTGCGCGACAGCGCCACGGCCGGCGTCGAACAGAACAAGCCGAGGTTGACCCCGCTGACGGCAAAGCGCGCCTGGCGCCCCGCTACCGCCAGATCACAACTGGCCACCAGTTGGCACCCGGCCGCCGTGGCCACGCCTTGAACCTTCGCAATCACCGGGATTGGCAGGCGTTGGATCGCCTGCATCACGCCGGCGCACTGGGCGAACAACTCCTGGTAGTACGCAAGCGACGGCGCCGCGCGCATCTCTTTCAGATCGTGGCCGGCACAGAAGGCGCGGCCCGAAGCGGCGAGCACCAGGACACGTGCGCTGGCGTCCCGGGACACGGCCTCCAATTCGGCTTTCAAGGCGGCCAGCATCGCCTCGGACAACGCGTTGAAGGCCTGCGGCCGGTTCAGCGTGACGGTGACCACGCCGCGAGGATCGGCGTGGGTGAGCAGAAGCGGGTCGGCAGCGGTCAGCATGGATGGTCTCCGTGGGCGTGGCGGCGACTTTACGCCGATGATCGGCATTGCCCCGGGGTGGTGCCCGCCCAGGGCCCTCGGGTACACTGCCCACTGCTCAGGAGAGAGCCCCACCCGGGGCCGCCGAAGGCGCAGAGGTTCACCCCTCGAACGCTCAGGCAAAAGGACTGGCAAGCGGTTCGCATCACGGTGCGAGGCGTTCCTCACTGGAGAGAGGCGGGTCTTGAATCCGCCCACCGAAGGGGCAAGCGGTTCCCGGCCACAGCCGGCGCCGTCAATCTCTCAGGTAAAGCGGACAGCGAGGGCAATTTCCAACCGATCCAGGTTCCCCGGAATGCCCTCGACCCAGGAAAGACAGCCCATGTCCTCTGCCGCCGCCACCGATCTCCTTCGCACCCCGCTGCACGATCTGCATGTCGAACTTGGCGCACGCATGGTGCCGTTTGCCGGCTATGCCATGCCGGTGCAATACCCCGCCGGGCTGATGGCCGAGCACCGGCAGTGCCGCGAAGCCGCCGCGCTGTTCGACGTCTCCCACATGGGCCAGTTGCGCCTGGTCGGCCCCGATGCCGCCGCAGCCTTGGAGACATTGGTGCCCGTGGACGTGGTCGACCTCGCACCCGGCAAGCAGCGCTACGCCTTCTTCACCAATGAACAAGGCGGCCTGCTCGACGATCTGATGATCACCCGCCCGGCCGCCGCCGACCTGGCAACTTTCGGCGACCTGTTCGTGGTGGTCAACGCCGGGTGCAAGGACGCCGACATCGCCCACCTCCGCCAGCACATCGGCTCGCGCTGCCAGGTGGTGCCGATGCCGGACCGCGCATTGCTGGCCTTGCAGGGCCCGCAGGCCGCCACGGCCCTGGCCAGGCTGAATCCGGGCGTGAGTGCCCTCACCTTCATGACCGGCGGCGGCTTCAACCTGGCCGGCGCCGACTGCTTCGTCACCCGTTCCGGCTACACCGGCGAGGATGGTTTCGAGATCTCGGTGCCCGAGGCGCAAGCCGCAGCCTTGGCCCGTGCGCTTCTGGCCCAACCCGAGGTGAAACCGGCTGGCCTCGGTGCCCGCGACACCCTTCGCCTGGAGGGTGGTATGTGCCTGTATGGCCATGACATCGACACCACCACCACGCCGGTCGAGGCCGGGCTGACATGGGCCATTCAAAAGGTTCGCCGCGCTGGCGGCGCGCGGGCGGGCGGCTACCCGGGTGCGGCGGTCATCGACACGCAACTGGCCGGCGGTGCGCCGCGCAAGCGGGTCGGCCTGGTCGGCCTGGAACGCGCCCCAGTGCGTGAGGGCACCCAGCTTGTCGGCGCCGACGGCACGCCGCTCGGCACGGTCACCAGCGGTACGTTGGGCCCCACGGTGAATCAGCCTGTTGCCATGGCCTACCTGCCGACAGCCCATACCGCAGCAGGCACCGAAATCTTCGCCGAGGTGCGTGGCAAACGCCTGCCGATGCGGGTGACCGCCATGCCCTTCGCCCCCCACCGTTACTTCCGCGGCTGACCGCCGCACCCCTTCCGCCACCCCCTGCAGCCCGAGGAGCCCTGCCCATGACGACCATGTTCACCACCGATCACGAGTGGATCAACATCGAGGACCACGAAGCCGCAGTGGTCGGCATCACGCTGCATGCGCAGGACGCGCTCGGCGACGTGGTGTTCGTCGACCTGCCCGAGGTCGGCAAGACCTACAACAAGGGCGAGATCGCCGGTGTTGTCGAATCGGTGAAAGCGGCGGCCGACATCTACATGCCGGTGACCGGCGAGGTGGTCGAGGTCAACGAGGAACTGCGTGCCAACCCTGCGCTGGCCAATACCGACCCGATGGGCACCGGCTGGTTCTTCAAGGTTCATGTCACCAAGATGGGCGAGTTCGACCAGCTGATGGACCCGCCCGCCTACGACGCCCTTCTGAAGACACTCTGATCACCTAGCCCCGCCCTCCCGCGCCACCATGCTGATGCACGCCCATACCCCGCTCGACGCCCTGGAGAACCACGGCGAGTTCATTGCCCGCCACATTGGCCCCGAGCCGGCGGAAGAAGCGCACATGCTCAGCGTGATCGGCGCGGCCTCGCGCCGGGCCCTGATCGACGCGCTGGTGCCGCGCTCGATCGCGCGCGGCGCCCCGATGGATCTGCCGGCCGCGGCCAGCGAAGCCGACGCGCTGGCCGAGTTGCGCGCCTTGGCGCAAAAGAACCAGGTGCTCAGGAGCTTCATCGGCCAGGGCTACCACGGCACCCACACGCCGGGCGTCATCCTGCGCAACATCCTCGAGAACCCCGCCTGGTACACCGCCTACACGCCCTACCAGGCCGAGATTTCCCAGGGCCGCATGGAAGCGCTGGTCAACTTCCAGACCATGGTCGCTGAGCTGACGGGCATGGCCATCGCCAATGCTTCAATGCTGGACGAAGCCACCGCCGCGGCCGAGGCCATGACGCTGGCCCGGCGCAGCGTGAAGAGCAAGAGCAACACATTGATCGTGGCCGGGGACTGCCACCCGCAGACCATCGAGGTGGTCAAGACCCGAGCCGAACCGCTGGGCATCACGGTGCTGGTGGGCGTGGCGCCGCAGTTGATGCAAGAGCACGACTACTTCGCGGTGCTGGCACAGTACCCGGCCACCACCGGCCTGATCCACGACATGCGGCCGTTCGTCGAGGCGGCGCATTCCAAGCAGGCAGCTTTCATCGTCGCCGCCGATCTGCTGGCCCTGACGCTGCTTGCCCCGCCGGGCGAATGGGGTGCGGACATCGTGATCGGCAACACCCAGCGCTTCGGCGTGCCCATGGGCGCTGGCGGCCCACATGCCGCCTACATGGCCTGCCGCGACGACTTCAAGCGTTCGATGCCAGGCCGCCTGGTCGGCGTCAGCGTCGACGCCCATGGTGCGCCGGCCTACCGCCTGGCGCTGCAGACACGTGAACAGCACATCCGCCGCGAAAAGGCCACCTCCAACATTTGTACGGCGCAGGTGCTGCTGGCGGTGATGGCCAGCATGTACGCGGTCTACCACGGCCCCGCTGGCCTGAAGCGGATCGCCGAGCGGGTGGCCAGCTACACGGCCATCCTGGCCCATGGGCTGGAGACGCTGGGCCAGAAGGTGCTCAACCCCTTCGCCTTCGACACGCTGACCGTCGAGACGGGCGAGCGCACCGACGAGATCCTCGCCCGCGCCCTGGCCGCCGGAGCCAACCTGCGCCGCGTCTCGGCCCGCCACCTGGGCGTGGCACTGGACGAGACCACCACGCGCGACGACATCGCCTCGCTGTGGTCCTGGTTCGCCGCGCCGGGCCAGGCACTGCCGCGCGTGGACGACCACGCCCAGGGTATTGCGCTGCGCATTCCCGACGCGCTGCGCCGCAGCAGCCCGTTCCTCACACACCCGGTGTTCAACACCCACCACAGCGAGACCGAGATGCTGCGCTACCTGCGCCGCCTGTCGGACAAGGATCTGGCGCTGGACCGCAGCATGATCCCGCTAGGCTCCTGCACCATGAAGCTGAACGCCACCAGCGAGATGATCCCCATCACCTGGC